>NZ_JBCOSQ010000022.1:0-74864 GCF_040920905.1 Butyricimonas sp. RTP31003st1_G1_RTP31003_210430
TTCTGGCCGGGTCATGTGTTTCATGAATCTCGACTACCGTCGATTTCGATTCACGCTCGCTACGTTTTGTTCATTTCAATATCTTAAAGAACTCTTCTTTTCAATTTTTATCTCCCCTTCTCCCGATCCCCCAAGCCTTCGTTCTGAAAGCGGCTGCAAAGGTAAGGCTTGTTTTTCATTCTCCAAACTTTTCAAGCTTTTTTTTTCAAACTTTTTTTCCCGTCCCCTCGTTTAACCTCTTTCCCTCGTGCCCTCTCTCTCGAAAGCGGGTGCAAAGATAAGGCAATGATTCCCCCTTTTCCAAATTTTTTCACCATTATTTTTCATCTTTTTTTCAAGCCCCCGACCAATACCTTGACTGGCAAAACGTTAGGGAGAAAAGTTTTTACCGGGAAAACGGGAAAGACCACCGGGAAAAGGGACCGCGCTCTCGCCCGGCAAGCACCTTTCATGGACACCCGTGAACGTCTTTGATTCGTCCTTGATTCGAATTTGATACGCCTTTAATCCCTGTCTTCCCCCTGTTTTCAACGGGAAAACAACGGGAATAACAACGTGGCCCTGACGATTCTTACCCGCCGAACAAACGCCCACGAGCGACCTTGTACCGAAGGAGAACCGAAGATGTACCGTGATTGATTGCTGTCTTCACCCTGTAATCTACGGGTATTCACGTAAAGTGATCGAGAGTATTAAAAATTAAGAGGGAGTCAACATTTTTTCAACTCCCCCTTTCGCACGCACCTGAAAATAAAAAGCACTTTATTTCTTCTTTTTCTTCTTCGTCAACTCCGCCATTTTAGCACGAAGCTCTGGAAACGAAAGATTACGAGCAACGATACGATTCTCGGCATCCAGCAGGAAATAAGTCGGGAGATCCCGCACCAGATAGAGGCGGACAATCTCGGACTCCATACCCTTAAGGTCTGAACCGTTGGTCCAAATCATCCCATCAAGCCCAATAGCCTGTTTCCACATGGCAGCACTTTCATCCAGAGCCACACTGACAATTTCAAGACCTTTCGGGCGATATTGCAGGTAAAACTTAACCAAATCAGAGTTATCCTGCCGAGAACTACCTTGTTGTGCAGCCCAAAAATGTATAACCTTCCATTTAGCGGGCAAACCATGTAAGGTAAACGTGTTGCCATCAGGTTTCATCAAGGTGAAATTGGGAACAACTTCTCCCTCGATCAATTTACCATATCGATCTAACATCGCCGCTATGGCTTTGCCGGGAGCTGTGGCACGAGCCGACGTCCCCAATAATTCATATTTAGCACGAAGCGTGGCTTCATCATCTGCAGCCATGTTCAAGGCGATGATGTAAGCCGAGACATAATTGTCAGCGTTAGCCTTGATCAATTCCTGTGTTTTAAGCACCGATTGCTTGTAAGCATTGTCAAGACGAAATTGCAAACTTTCAACTTTCGCCGCATTACCCTCGCCTTCCAAAGCCTTATACTCTGCCTCGGCACGGTTTTTCTCGACAGCATAATCATGACCGATGCGTTCAAACTCCTTCCAAAGTTTCACGGCCGGTCCTTCACCCTCTATTGCAGCCCCTTGTGCCGTAACTGAAACCTGGTAATTTATATTCTCCAACAACAAGGGTACCTGTCCTTCCACCCCGGCAAAAGCTAGATTCACGGCACGAGCTTCCCCGGACACCGTTCCTCTGAGTATAAACTTATCCCCCTCAACAAGGGTTGATGCCAGCGTATCGACCCGACCAAAATCGGCTGTCACGACAAAGACTTTAGTAATCGATATGCCCCGAATTTTCCCGGAAATCGTGTATCCATCCTGGGCCAAACAAGTCCCTCCAAACAACACTCCGGATAATAGTAACAGTATCACTTTCTTCATATATAATTATTTTTATGCCCCAATCAAAAGGAGCGTTCTACATGTTTATTCAAATCACTGATCACATTTTATCTTCACGCTTCAACTTCGCATTCAGTCAACGTTTCTATAAAATTAAGCCATGCGTAATCCTATTTTACAATTAATATTTCATCAGCGTTACAATGTTAGAAAATGGGGTTACATTCAGGTCCATCTTAAAACATGTATCTACATCTGCTGTTCTTCATCTCTTCTCTTGCTTCCTATCCTCTCGTTCTCTCTCCTTCCTTATTTGGTCCCATTCTTTCTGATCTTGTTTCTGCCTCTTTTTTCTCACTTTCATAACCTTTTCCACTTCAAGAATTTCATTAGAAAATACACAGAATGGCAAATCCTCTGTCAAAAGATCCTTCAGCCTATCCTCGCTGATTTCAGGGACTTTGAACCTTTTCACGATATCTTGTTCTATTTCGTGGAGTCTGTCAGGATCAATATTTAACCAAAATCCATCGTAATGATCCGGGTAGCGCTGTCTTTTCCGAACAATTTGTCCTATTTGCAAAGCACTACTTAAATTTACGTTCGCACCGGGATTATTTACCGGTTCCCACCTTGTCATTGTATCGGGATTATGAATATTACGAACCGTCCACTCAGCATAATTCCATTTATACTCTTTTACTTCGTATGTCACATTTTTCCCTTTCACTATTCCAAGTTTGAATACATCTTGACAAAACAGTGAAAAATTCACGCCGAATAGTAATAATACTAATAAAATAACCTGTTTCATTTGTCTTTTTTTAATAGCTTCTGGTTATTTCATAAAATTTCTCATGTTCGATCTATTTAACTATTACGCTCCATTCCGACATTCATTTTTGATGAAAACATCATTCTTCATCTTGTTTTTCCTTTATTACAAATTTAGGCCATGGCCGAACTTCAACTTTAAAATCTTTTTGCTTCCAGGCTTCTATCGCTTTTCTTCGAGTCTCTCTCGTTTCCTCTATATTTTGAATCTCACTTCCATATACAAAAACGAAAAAGTCAGCTTCCACGTAGATTTCTTGCAATTTCGACGGTAATTTCAATTTTCTCAAGATAAGCTGTTCCAAATCATGCAATCTGTCCGGAGAGAAGTTTGCCCAAAACGGTTCATCGCACAAGTAAAAAAAATTAGTTACCTGCAATAATTCCTTTTTTTTCGCATCGACCCTAAATGTCATACCGATAAGAGCACTACGATATATTTGGGCTAATTCTTTCGGTGACAATCCATCGTGTATAATTTCAGCTACTTGCATGTTGATATCAACCATTTGCGGAGGGATTATATTATGATTAGGCACCTCTCGAAAAGTGGTGTCCGGGTTATTCACGTTTCGTATAAACGTGAACGATTTCAAATGTCCTTTGCCACGCTTGACTTCATACGTCACGTTCTTACCTTTCACGATACCTTCGTCATACAATATTTGGGAAAACAAGATATTCACGATAAACAAAGAAATAATCAACAAAATAATCTTTTTCATGTGTATTCTATTTTATAATTTTTACAACAATACTGGGCAACATAAGCTTCCACTTCATTGTTCAAGTTCCTATTTGGAAGTAAGTTGCCATTTTGAAAAAAGTGAAAAAACTCATGAAACAAGAGTTCATCTCTATTCGCATCTCGTAATATCTTTTCATTATAATCAATCCTTCCCATCCCATAATATCTCAGTTCTCCATCAACCCCCATGACCAAATTTCCGTCTTTATCCATGATGGGCCAGAAATAAATTAAAGGACGATTCGGTATACTTTTAACCCTTAGAAGCAATCTCCTTCCCAGTGTATTCCCCAATATTTTTCCCGTGGCTTGTTTAAATTCCTCGGGAGAATTATCTCGAAGCAAATCCGCAACCGTTACATTTTCGGGAAGAAGGTTCAATTCGGCATCAAAAAGTATCTCTTCCTCGATTCCCAACTCTGGCTCCGCACAATTCCAACAGGAAACGAGTAAAACAAATAACAATATAAATTTGCACGTCTTCATGTCCTCTCTTTTTATTTATTCCCGCCCAGCAACTCCACTATCTTTTTTTCCAGTGCCTTTCCTCGAATTTTAAAAAGCCTATAACTTATACATCTGATTTCTTTTTTGCCAATATTCCCTTGACGCTTTTTGCTCTGCCTCCTCTGCCTCCTTTTTCGCTTTAGCCTTTTCCGGGTCAAGTATTTGATCGGGACATACATATACCTCGAAATCGTCATTCAAATACATCTCCGGTGTGTCTTCAGGCAACACTAATCGTTTCACGATATCTTTCTCTATCGCATACAATCTGTCGGGATCAAAATTCAGCCAAAAACCATCGTAAGCAACAGGATCTCCCTCCCGTTGCCATCCTCTCGCCGCCCGATCCCGTGCCGCCACGTAATGATTATAAAACAAAAAACAAGTCACTTGCAACACTTTACGCTTCGTGCTATCCACACGCAACACGACCCCAGCATTTTCCCCGAATGGTTTATTTTTTCTCTCTTTTTCATTTAGCTCCGCGACCTCGGCTTCCGACAAATGATCGTGGAGAATGATGCCGATCTGCATGCTTAAATCCTCGAAAAAGCCCCGTTTCACCACACCCCTATACGGTATCTCTTTCTGCACGGTATCCACGTTATGAACATTACGAACAATCCATTGCGGGTAAGAAGGCCCCTTAGGCTTATAGAGAGTCACAATATGTTTCACTTCATACGTCACGTGCTTCCCTTTCACGGTTGTCCCGAGTTTAAACACGTCTTGAGCGTTCGCGACACTCGTTGCGAACAATACTGCTAATGATAAAAGAATCTGTTTCATAAGTGTTGATTTAATAATTGAACAAGTTTTGGAAAAGGATGCTCGTTATATCCCGCTTGATCTCGCATCCAATCAGAACCATTATAAGGAGGGGTTTTTGCAATAAAATCCAACGCCGCCACGTATTTCTCGTGAAACTCGTCATACGAGATCCCCTCTTTCAAATAACCGGTACGTTTATCTATACAAGAGGCAAGTGCCACAAGTATTGGTCGAAAATCACGATCAATTACAACAGCAAAATAACTACTGCTTTTACTGTCAGAGTATAAATATTGAGCCAGACAAGCTTCCAGTTCATTGTTCACGCTTTTTCTCGGTGGACGTTCAATACCATTTTGAAATACGTGAAAAAATTCATGGAATAAAAGTTCGTCTTTACAATCATTATTCAGCACTTTACCCGTGTAACGTATTAATCCACTCCCCGCATAAGCCATTTCTTCCTTGCTCATATCCGGCAGTCCATCCTCTCCCGGTATAGCCTCGAAACGAATAAAAGCACGATTGGGACTCAACGCTTTGACATATCTCAACAATTTATTGCCTATACTATTATTCAAAATAGTAAAAGTGGCATCCCCCCAAGCATCAAGGTAACCTGGCGCAAGCAAATCCATGACCCTTATATTTTCGGGGAGAAAGTTCAACTCGGCATCGGGAAGCACCTTTTCCTCGAATCCCAACTCCGGCTCCGCACAATTCCAACAGGAAACGAGTAAAACAAATAACAGTATAAATTTGCACGTCTTCATATCCTCTCTTTTTTATTTATTTTCCTCCAGTAACTCCGCAATCTTCTTTTCCAGTGTTTTCCCCTCCCGGGAAAGTCACTTTACCTTCTAGAATCGGGTTTAAAAAATCAATATCACCACTAGCAACAAATTTCCCTTCGAGGAAATCAAAAAATCCGGTCAAAGGAACTTTCATTTCTTTTATAGTCCGATAAAATCGCTTGATTTGTTCCTCCGTCATGCTTTCAAATAATACACCATACATCTGAAAAGAAACATATATTACTTTTCCTTCTCTATCAAATTGAATAGAAGCCATACAAAAATTCAAATTCGGGTATCGCTCCACATGCTGCACGAGTTTACGCAAAATATCTCCCGGCAAAGCCTTTATACATTGTATAGTCCAAGCCTCTTGCGCGTGATCAAAAGCGATCCGACAAGAATCGATATCATTGTTATAGTCAAAATTATGATCAGCGAACGGGTAATCAGAAACCAAAACCGCATCACAGGTATCTTGGATACAATAAATCCCATTCCCGTATTGAAGTCGATAAGTCAAAGAATCCCAACGAGCCTTCTTTTCCGAACCAAAAACTTTTTCCATCTTCAAATTTTGAGCCTGCCCTCCTAACGTTAGGCATAATAAAACAAATAATAGAATCGCTTTCATCATTTTTATTCATAGTTATATCTACCTGTCTTGTTGCCACTCTATACAGCCAGATGATTAAAGATTGAGGATGAATACAATATACCTTGTTTCATTTTTTCCGTCATTAAAAATTCAGTTTTGCTTTCCTTATTTTCCCCCTAATAACTCCGCAATCTTCTTTTCCAACGCTTTTCCCCGGAGATTTTTGGCCACGATGCGGTTATCCTCATCCAGCAAGATGGTATGAGGGATTCCCCTGATGAAATAACGGGCGGCGATCTCCGAGTTCTTTCCTTTCAGGTCTGAAACGTTAGGCCAAGTGACCTTGTCGTTTTTCATTGCCTTGGCCCACTCCTGCTTTTTATCGTCTAGCGAAACACCGATGATTTCCAATCCCTTGTCATGATACTTTTGGTATATCTTGCGCACGTTTGGGGTCTCCCGGCGGCAAGGCTCACACCATGAGGCCCAGAAATCCAAGAGTTTCACTCTTGCCTTGATCCCGTGAAGGGAAAGCGTGTCGCCATTCAACGTTACTCCCTTAAAATCCGGGGCAACGGATCCCGGTTCCACTTGTTTTAAAGCTGCTAATTGTATGGCAATCAATTGCCCGTAAAAGCACGTTTTGGCCGGTTCTCCCAACATCTCGTGAAGAGCTTTCAAAGAAGAATAATCCATTTGCAGCATGACAGAGGCGATCATGAAGGCCGTGACGGGCGAATCTTTATAAGTTTTAAACAACTCCTCTTGTTTCTTTCCGACCTCCGTCATTGTCTTCTCAAATTGTTGTTGCAACGCTTGCAACTTCATCTGGTTCTGTTCGGCATAAGCGGCCCGAACCTCCTGTTCCATCCTCATCTTTTCCCGGGTGATAGTTTGATTGATAACGTTGTACTGGTTCAATATCTTTTGGGATTCCCCTCCGCCTCGTACTTCTATGCCATTCTCCCCTGCCACGATCGTGTATTCCAGATTCTCGAGCATCAACGTGGCTATCGGCTGTTGCTCCGCTGTCATTATGTAAGCAAGAATCATGGAATCAACTTGTCCCGAAAATTCAAAACTACCGTTCACCATGAGAGCCTCATCCAATTTAACCGCCCCTCCCGGGCTGGCACTCACCAACACTAAATCTCCCCCGATCGTCCCTCCCAATTCTCCCGTGATCTTGAATCCCTGTTGGGCCAAGCTCACTACAAACGAGCAAACTACCAGCAACATTGATAATACTATTTTTTTCATGACCTTCTCTTTTTTAATAAACCCCTCCCGTTTCGACCGGTAAGTTTCAACGGGAGAGTTGACAACGTGTCTATAATTAATTATTTCTTTCTTCCACTATCGTTGCAACGGATGTTTCAGCACCGGCTCTTCCTCGATCTTCGGTGTAGTCCTGTTGATTTCCACGTCGCCCACGATGATTGCCGACGGGTAGATCAGGGAGGCGGGAACGCCGTTCGGGAAGTAGTTCATCACTCGTTCATCGGAAGATATTCCCTTCAAATCCATTAACTTCGTCAATTCCGGAGCAGACAGATTGTTCACCCGGACCCGGATCTCCTTGCCGTCCTTCACGTTCACCTTGTAAACCGCAGATGCCTCTCCACCGATGCGTCGAACGATGTAGGCGTACTCCAGATCCGCCTCTTTAGCCGCCTTCAACAGGGCCTTCTTCAACTTCTCGGGGCCAACGCCCTTGCTCGCCTGCACGTGAATGGTTCCCGGGGAGACGATCGCCATAGGGTTATCCGGTGAAATCATAAAACGGGCACTACCCGTGGATTCCGGGGCTTTCAGCGTGGGAACCCGACCGTTCAACATTCGCTTAAAGACCCCATTCTCCACGAGGGTCAACTCGGCTGCCGGGACCACGCCATCCCCGTCAATCTCGTAACACCCGAAAAGAGGGGTCCCGTTATATTCCGCCAGCGTCGTGTAATTCTTCACCGTCAAGCGGCTATCTATGATTCTACGCCCCAGTTGCTCGTCCAGCATTCCCCGAGCCGGGGCCATCGTCCGCAGTGCCAGTAATCTTCCCGGTGATAGCAAGTTATCGGTGAACAGCCGGGAGGCAGCCCCCCCCTCGAAGAGCACTGGACCCGTGTAATATTCCTCAATCATCGGTGTCTCCTTCAATTCCATCAAGTTATCGGCAAAGTCCTTCACCTTCTTCTTCAACTCCTCTATGGACGGCAAGTCTGCCGGATTATCCAGCGAACTGATCGCAAGGACATCAGATACCGTCGAGCCGTCGGTCGTTCTCACCGATGCGCTCACCGTGAGCCCTACTAACCCCAGCGGGAATTTCAATCGGACATTCTCGCTTGTCAACCGGTAATTGTCCTGTTCCACGGCGACCAACATCACGTTGGAGTTGAATAATTCCTTGTAATCCTTGAACAGGACGGAAAGTTCTTTTACCATTCCTTCCAGCGCTGCAAGATCAACCTCGAAGGGTCTCGGTCGCTCTACCATTTTGGTGACGGCCGGAAGTTGTTGCATGTCCGGCACGGCAGCCTCGGCCGGCGGCAACGGGTTGCTCTTCAGGTGAGCAATCTTCCGTGCCATCACTTGTAACGAGAAACGATACATCAAGTCCGATGTCTCCCAGAATCCCCGGCGGATGTTGTAGCCGTCCAACTCTGCAGGCAACTGAACGGGAGCCACCTGCCCCATGTACTGAATATCACTGTTGTGCTGGTAATTCCCCAGCATCACCTGCACCCCACCGGAGCTTTGCCAGGGAGTTACCGTGGAATAAAAGATGCCTCCCAACGAACCGGCAATCTGCCACTGGCGGTAACGAGTCAACACGTAAGACAGGTAATAAGGCTTTGCCTCACCCGGCAACGAAAGACCGACCATGTTCCTCCGTAACTCCTCGTCCATCGCCCCGAAGATCGCCTCGTCACCATCACCACCGGTAGAAGTATTCACGTCCGGGGCCGGCAACACGGGAGGTAAGTCGCGAGACTGCGTGCGACGTTGCGTTTCCACCTGGCTCACATAAATCATAGGCGAGCAGGCCGTCACGGGAACCCAACCCGACTCGGCACCGCACATCCCCGTGAACACGGCCGGTTGGTCACCGGCGGCGGTAATGTTCGAGAACATCGAGAGCGGGGTCCCAATCATGTCCACCCCGCGAACCAGCTCGTCCGGACGACCGTCAACGTACACCCGGTAAACTTCTAGCGGAGTCACGTTGAACGAGTTCAGACTTCCACCTTCCCCGGTGTAAGTGAATCCGCTGGTCACGGCGTTGAAGTAGTAACCATATTCCTTCCCTTGTTTCTTGGCCTCCTCGATCAACATCTGGCGAAGCTCGGATTCTGTGTAAGGATGTGCGGTCTCGATCACTAGGTTAGACTGCCGGGCAACGGGATCCCCCCCGCCGGAAGTCCGTCCGTGGCCATTACTAACCGGAAACCCGTCCAGCGGAACCCGGCTCATCAGAAACTCTTTCAACACGCCATTCTCCACGTTATTCACCCGGCGAGCCCTCACGCCTTCGTCATCGTAGAGGTAGTGACCGTTCAGGTCCGTTCCGGCATAACGAGTCAACGTGGGATCGCAGTATACTTGGAAATCCACCGGCAACACTCGCTCTCCCACCATTTTCTTGAACGTCTGGCCTCCCGTTTTCAAACGATGACCTTCCAGCCGGTGACCGAAAATCTCGTGGAAGAACACCCCGCTTGCCGGACCCGAAAGGATCGCCGGACCCGTAAACGGGTCGGCCACGGGTGCATCTCGCAACGCCAGCAGGCGACGGGTCATCTCTTTCGCATCAGCAACCATCCGGTCAATACCCGGTAACTCGTCCGGGTTGTAGGCAAAATAATCCATATTCAATGGTAACACCATCCCGTCGGCAGCTTTTATGGAAGCAGACAACATCACCCGGGCCGATACCCGATTCTGTGCCACCTCCGCACCCTCGCTACTCACCAAGTAGGTCCGGTAAACCTGAAAGGTCAAGTTCGCCATTCCCTGTTGCAGCTCCGGGCAAGCCTTGAACACGGCGGAAACCTCGTTCAAGCGTTTTTCCCACACAGCGACGTCCACTATCTTGTCGATGCCGTCCAGCGGGGCCTCGTAATACTTCTCTGCGGTAACACCCGAAAAACAGGGAGCCTTGTCCTCGTCCTCCACGCTTACCGTGGCTTTCGTTTTCGAGACTTCCAATTGTTGTTGGGCAAACTTGTAACGTTTCAATGTCTCTCGCCAGATTGCCTCGCGGATACCTTCCGTCGTCTCGTCATCCAGCGGCAGGAACACTCCCGAGACATTACCTCTGCGAGGATCTTGTGCCGCCCCTTGCGAATTGTACTTGAAGTTATCCAGTTCCAGGCTGCCCAACCGCACTTGTGGAACCAGTGTTCTCATCCGGGTTTCCCGGGAGGATGCTATCGCACCAAAGCTACTTGTGACGTTCACCGTGTAATCGTCCATTGCCCGCAGATTCATGTAATAAGGAGCTTGAGCCTGCTTTTTTAACTCGTTCATGCTGTACGTCAACTCCGATTTTAGCAATTGCAACAATTTGTCCTGTTCCCGAGCCATGGCAACCGGAGAGCAAAAGAGCAACAAGAACAACAAGAATTTAGATTTTATCATATCTCCATATTTTTAAAGTTCGCCTATAAAATTCATTTTATTAAAAAGAAAGTTTTACATCCCATTTCATATCTCCCTTCAACTTTTCGTCAACGCCAATAACAAAATAATCTGTTTCATTATGAAATTTATTACTTAATACTTCTCAAAAAATCACACAAGGTAGATATAGTCGCGCTACTTCTTTTCATGTTTTCAGCGCCCATAATTTATTTCTCTACACTCCCCGTCAATATACCCCGCTTTAATAAGTACATTCAAGTACGTTCCCTCTCTAGCCCACTTCTCCTCGCTCCTGTCTATCTCTTCGATTAACGCCCGCTCGATTTTATAAAACTGATCCACGGACATCGTCCAAAGCATTCTTGATATTTATCATAAATACATATATTTATGTTTTTCAAAAAATTTCTCTATAAAATATCTCGTAAAGTACACTCTCCTCGGGAATACTTCCTCCGTTTTCCCTCATTCTCTCTAAAATTTTGGATTCGACATTGACCACGAAATAATTTTTCCAACATCCGTTTTTCTTCACTTCCGAATAATAATCGTCCTCTTCATTCAATCGAGCCTTTGCTATAATTCTTTTTTCGATAGCACGAAAACGATCTACCGGGTATGTCCTCCAAAAACAAGCATCACGATGCTTATTGAATGTTCGCTCTACGTGTGCTTTCTCCCACGTTTCAATGGCATCCTTGGAAATCCCGCTATCTATAAATCTCGAGCGCATATAAGCTATATATCCTTTGTCTATTTCGTCAAAATCACAAGGATTTTTAGACAAGCCAAAAACTACTTCTCGTACGCATAAACAAGAATCCAACACGCAAAAAACACGGAAACCGGCCCCCTGACATATTACCTCATCTATTTCCTCCCGAGTTAAATGATTATACACGATTTCCCAAATATTATATCTTAAACTATCAAATCCAGTATTGGCCACATATACATGCCCCTTCTGGTATCCATCTTCAATACCGAGAGTGTCGTACCTATTATTCCGGTTCTTTAAAAAAAGACTTGAAACATCTTTCTTTACCTCGTAAGCCACTTCTTCCCCTTGTAACACATCACCCGTCTTCAAACATTCTAAAGGAATTCCATCGACACAAGAGATTCGTTTACCCCTTATCTCCTGTGAACATACAATGCTATAAAGCAAGATTGACGCTAATAATAAAACTAGTTGTTTCATAATTCCATTAATTTATCATTAAACTTGAAAGTATTCGAACAGAATATGGAGACGGTCCTATTTTCCACCCCTTATCACTACCATACAAAGGATGTAACCCGATCTCTGTAAAAGCGATCAAAAATGCATGTTGAAACATGGATTCATTCGTGGTTTTTCCCGTATATATATCAAAAAATTGTGCTAGACTCTTTATTTTTTCTTCAAAATTCAGATTATTCCCCCTCAACGCCTTAAACTCTTTCCCTGACATCATGCAATAGAAATATTGTCCCAAATAAGCTTCGATTTCAGTTTCCAATAGATATGACAATCTCCCTTTCGGCTCCTGAGCCATATGTATTAATTCATGAAATACTAACTGCAATATGTCACCTGTAGACATCTCTGCAAAATTATACTCCACACACCCATTCCCTATATATTTAAACGTATTCTTCAGTCCCAATTGATAAACAAAACGTGCTTTTATACCACTATTTTTCAAGGCTTCGGCAGCTCGATTGACAAGATTTGCTCCTATTTTTGTTTCATAGAGCCCCAAAAGAGCATCTTTAATAATTAGTGGAACATCCTGAAATTCTGCAGGAAGTTCCTTTTTATTATTCATAATTTGAAGGTCGGGAAGAATCAAATTTTCCTGATCCATATCTAATGGAGACTCAGCACAACTTCCAAAAAGGACAATCGCCACTAGAACCAGTAAAAAGTTTATTCTTGTCATACTCAATTCATTTACTTTTACCAAGATATTTCATCGTGAAAAACTCCAGCATACCGTAGACGTAAGGCTTCATCTGGCTTTCCACATCTCGAATCATCACCACTCACTCTTGTTGTGTTCATGACTTTTTCATGTTTTCAGTACCCGTAATTTATTTCTCTACCACTCCACCCCGCTGTTAATAAGTACTTTCAAGTACGTTCCCTCTCTAGCCCACTTCTTCTCGCTCCAGTCTATCTCTTCGATTAACGCCCGCTCGATTTTATAAAACTGATCCACGGACATCGTCCAAAACATTTTCAAATATTCCTCGTTATCTTTAAACCGGGGATCGACATCTCCCCACTCGGGTTTATCAAACCGGAATGCCAGCTCTTTGATTTTTCCCTGTTTCAATCGAAAATGTATAAACACACCCGCCCACCCCCGTTTGTAAATAGCCCGTTGTTCCGGGGGCAGGCAAGCCCCCACGATCGTCGCCAGTTTCACTCGTACCTCTTGCGGGATATAATATTCATCGATCTTGTCATCCGGGTAAACCTCTCGTAAACCGGTCGAGTCCTGATTGGCCAAGTTTTGCAACACGAAGAGATCATTATCGCTATCCCGGTAAAGCTTGTATTTTACCCCTTTCCCCGTTAGCGTGTCTCCCACCTGCTTGCCTTCCAATATATCCGATTTTGATTCTTTTCCCGTTTGAGAATACAACATTCCGGTATTCAAAACCATTACTAAAAATAAAATAAACTGTTTCATGATAAAGGTTATTACTTGATACTTCTTAAAAAATTACACAAGGTGGATATATCACGAACCGGATATTCCACCCATGGAGCCTCTCCCTCTTTATTTTGATACAACGAACATTGCTTTATCGCTCTCATTGCCTTATCATAGTGAGATGCAAACTCATCGGATGTAATAGTTCCGCTATCCAAATCCATGCATTTTACCAAT
This sequence comes from Butyricimonas sp. RTP31003st1_G1_RTP31003_210430, assembly GCF_040920905.1. Lineage (NCBI taxonomy): Bacteria > Pseudomonadati > Bacteroidota > Bacteroidia > Bacteroidales > Odoribacteraceae > Butyricimonas > Butyricimonas sp. RTP31003st1_G1_RTP31003_210430. The sequence goes on from NZ_JBCOSQ010000022.1 coordinate 13,606, forward strand.
TTTATTATATTCTCTGTAAGCTCATCATTGGGTGTTTTAAAAATCTCGGGCCGCCCCACGCTCAAACAAAAAATATACTGGGCCATATACGCCTCGATTTCGTCATTCAACACCCGGTTAACATCATTCCCGTCCTTGTAAATATGAAACAACTCATGAAATGCAAGTTGTTCAAGGTCTCCATTCTGCAAATTATTCGGATTGTATAAAACCCACCCCATCCCCATGTAACGCATAGAACGTTCGGGGATACTGAAAGTAGAAGTAAATTCTATCACGTACTTCGGCGGACACCTCAAACTGGCATACGTCAAAAGCGGTCCGCCCAAACGCGTAGTTTTCAAATTCGCTAGAGCTTCATCTATCGGACTAATCCCACTTCGTGTATCGCTAAAAATTTCATCTTCTTGCTCCATTTCTAATGGTGACTCTGTACAACTTCCCAAAAGGAAAATCGCCACCAGAATCAATACATTCATTTTCATAAGCCTATCGTTTAAGTTCGTTATTTCACTCTTCTCGTTTATATTATTGTTGCTTGTTATTCGTTATTTTAAATATTAGAAACCGATCCCGACCTAGATCTTAACATCTCCTCTTTCCAAGCTTCGATCGCCTCCTCTCTCACCTCTCTTGCCTTTTTCAAATTACAGATATACTCGTACAATATACCAATCTGTAAAACATACACGAAATCCCTCGTCATTCCCGGGGGTAGTATGACTTTCTTCACGATGTCTTTTTCTATTTCATACAGCCGGTCGGGATCGAAATGTATCCAAAACCCGTCACTGGGAACATCTGGTTCCTTCTTCCGATATTCTGGTTCTTTTACAAAATACTGCACCTTTGTTATGTTTCCGCTACTGTCTCTATCGATACAATTCATTGGACGTCTCGTTGTATCCGGAATTTCACTGGCACATTTCCGTATCCCGTCCCGATACATGCCGTAAAACACGAACCACTCCACCTGTACCAGCTTATTACTATCAATCCGAATCATCGTTTGAAAATGATCCGAGGGAAAAGATTTTGCTATCTTACTTAGCTTCCGCAATTCTCCTGGTAATAAACGATCGTGAATAATTTTTGCTATCTGCATTTCAATATCCCATGTTTGAGCAACTAAGTTGAACACATCCATCACTTCCACTTTAGCGGTATCCGATTTACGTGTATTTTTGACAATTCTGCCCCACGGGAAAGAATTTTGTTCCTTCACTTCATACGTCACGTGTTTCCCTTTCACCGTCCCAAGTTTAAATACCTCTTGCGAAAACAAGGAACTCGCACTAAACAATGCCACAAATAAAAATACAAAATGCTTCATAAATTTTCATTTATCACGTAATAATCTTATAAGTCTTTAAAAAGGATAGAAACCGTGTTGAACCAACCCCGAAACCCATCCATCACCGCTATAGAACGGCACCGTATTAAGTGCTTGTAAAAAAGTACTATATTTGTTATAATTTTCTTTTCCAACGTTTTCCTCCAAAGTTCAAGACCACAAGCTATATACCCTTCTTCAGACTAAAAAAATGCAACACACCATAAACACAAGGGATTTTTTGATCGTACGCGTTTGCCAGCATCTTGTAACGAATCTTATTTATTGAATCGCGTTTTTCTCTATTCACACGTGAATCCGCCTCTGGGTATTTATCCATAGTATCCATAAACAATTTCCCATCCGGACGATTAAAGTCAAAACAATCCGGGTGGAAAGGCTGATTTATGGCCGCATCATAAATCAGTTGCAATTCCTTTTCTTGAACCACGTCCAACAAGGCCGAATCTACACGAAAATAGACGGACAACACCTCGCCCGTGTTCTTCACTAAAGCATATACATCAAAATAATTCTTGTTTTTCACCTTGCTATATAGCTCGTCTCCTCGTTTCCACAAACGTTTCGTCAATGTATCAGGTATTGCTTCCAACCACTCTTTAGGATAAGGTTGGATTACACCTTCTTTACTTGTAAGACAAACTCGCGATTCCAACCAATAGGTCAGTGTATCGGGAACCGAGGCATTTGTATCCAACAATCCTTTTGCTTTAAAGAACTCGACTTCCTCATCCCAACGAGTATTTCCCTTGCGGACACGGGTTACGTAAGCTATTCCTAAATCAAATCCTTTTTCCCAAACCTCTTGCTGCAAGGCTTCAAATTCCCGCTCTAAATCTAAAGGAACAATCCAAGTAAAATTGTTTTCAATCCGTTTAAAACTTTGAAAATCTTGTCCATATGTATTCAAAAAAGAGAATGATATTGTGAAAATTATATATATCTTTTTCATATCAGTTTTTTTTCTATAAAATCATGGGAGGCCATCCTGCTCGAGGTTTAACATCTTCCTTTTTCCAACGCTCTATCGCTTTCTTTCTCTCTTCTTTTATTTTTTTTATATCACCCAAATCACGAGGCATTATCAAAATATTAAAATCATCCGTTAGAAGTATTTCCGGCATTTTCTCCGGTAGCACCACTCGCTTCACGATATCTTTTTCTATCGCATGTAATCGGTCTGGATCAATATTCAACCAAAAATCATTATATGAAGCGGGGTAATCCTGACGTTTCTCCGGAGGTCTCCTCATTCCAGCCATGTACTTATTGCAAAATCTAAAACAAGTTACTTGCAATAACTTGTACTTATTGCGATCAACACGAAGAATGACCTCAAACCAACAAACTCCTCCTTCCTTTTCTCTCGTTTTCATTTCCAACAATTCTTCCGCTGATAAATGTTCATGTAAGATCTTTGCTATTTGCATTTCAATATCCTTCTCCTGGGAAAAGATCACTCCCGGGTTTGGAACTATTTTTATAGCTGTATCCGGGTTATGAACATTTCTGACAATCCAACGTGTTGGAACATCTTTTTGTTCCCTCACTTTATACGTCACATATTCTCCTTTCACAGTTCCGAGCCTGAACACTTCTTGCGAAAAAAGCATGCTCACGCTAAACAATGCCGCAAATAATAAAACAATACGTTTCATAAATTCTGATTTAGTAGTTTTGCAAGTTTTTGAAAAGGATACAAACCTGCTTCAACCCTACCTGACGTCCAACCGTCACCACTATAATTGGGATGTCCGTCAAGATAATCTAAAGCACTTGTATATACATTATAAAATTCTTCGTAATCAACCCCTTTCCGCAAATAGCCGGTACTTGCATCAATATATGATGCAAGCTCCATAATACGCTCTGTAAATTTTTTATCTATAACCCATGCAGAATACTCTCGACTGCTGGCATAAAAATACTGGGCAAGGTAAGCTTCTAGTTCATCACTCCTATTAAGTGCAGGTTCCTTACCTGCATACTGGAATACATGAAAAAATTCATGGAATAGAAGTTCGTCTTTGTATTCATTTATTAATGCCGCCTGAGTATAGCCTATTTTTCCCTCTCTCACCATAATTCATTCCGATATAACTCATTTCCGGATTTCCATCTTTATCTAGTATTACCTCAAAATGAACAAAAGGCTTATTCGGACTTAGAGCGTAAACAAACTCAAGCAATCTATTTCCTATACCATTATCCAAAATCGTTGCGGTAGCACTTTTCCACCCTTCCGGACTATTCTCTACGAGCAAATCACTAACTTTCAATTTCCCTGCAAGAAGATTCAATTCAGAAATCACAAGTTGTTCTTCCTCTAATCGTAAATCAGACTCTGCGCAACTCCAGAAAAAAACAATGATACCGAATATTATTAAATATCTATTTCTCTTCATCATTACCGGTTTAAATTCGTAGTAATCGTTCTCACGTACCAAACGAAAGGGAAGTATTCCCCTGCCCGCACGCAAGACAGGGAAATACTATTTTGTTAGTAGTTAAACTATTCCACCGTACACGGAATAAACTTACCCAAACGCAAGCAGTACTTTGTCAAGCTACTGATCGTGCCGATCGGACGATTCGACATCTTCAGGCGAATATACCGTACAGGAGTTCGCATTTCCTCCGGTACTAGAAGATAAGTTTCCTCTCCGGGGGTGTTCCCTATCGAGGCACTTCCATCCGTGTAATTGGCATTCGTCCAAGTATAACCGTCGGTAGAAAACTCGATTTTCAAATTAGACAACAAGTAATCTGTATCTCCTTTTTGGTTACGGGTAGGCTGTCCCACTTTAAAACCATCCACAATTTGAGGAGTTTTCATATCATAAGTTACGGAGACAACACTGGCGCCCACCGTTTCTGCCGGCTCAAAATACACCTCCACGTCATATTCTTCCGTATAGCCATAACCATAATCTACCACGACATGCCTCAACCCGTCGAAAAGCAACATGGCAGCCCCGTTATCCTTGTAACCGTTATACACGGTATCAGAACAAGTTACCTCCCAGCCGAGGGTATCCAACGGCGTGTAGACCGGTTTATCAAGCATATTGCTGTTTCCCTTCTCCTCGAATGCTAAATCCGTCAATTTCCCTGCTTTTTTATATGCATCGAAAAAAGACGTTCCAACAGCATCTTTTTGGTAAAAATAGTGCTCATTATAACGCTCTACTGTGAAATCGGGACGAGTATCTTTCAAAAATTGCAACATCACTAAACCCACGTATTCATCCGTGGTACTGTGATTGCTTTTGACATACTGGGAATCCATGTATCGATTTTTACCAAGAACAACTTTCTTCAAGTTCGGGAAATACATCAAATCCTGCATGGAAGTCATATCGAAATCCATTTCCAAGGTTTCCACCTCGTTCACCCGGTTCTCCCAATCCTGTCCGTAGACACCGAGCATCAGCTGGGAGAATGCCGTAGACCACAACCTTTCATTCAGATTCAATGTTTCATCCTTAAAGTCAATTTCATCGACACATCCCAACAATTTTCCCTTCCGCTGCACGATAATCGGTTGGTTAAAATCAATATCCACACCAACCTCATCAGGCAACAAGAAAAAATAGTCACGTCCTAGCTCAACAGCACTTCCCCACTGTTCATAAGAAAGAGAATCGTGTGTGTGGGCTTTCATATCCCACGTATGTTCCACCCCGGCTCTATCTTTAAAACACAACATCATTTCCTTAACATTTTCATTATCCTGATCAAGCACTACCGCCAACTTGTCCCCCATGCGACTAAAAGCCGTGACTCCTCGCGAGAAGGAGCGCAAATCCTCGTGATCGTAGGAATACGGCCGACCGTATTTTTCCTCCACTAATGACTCTCTTCCATTGGCATCCACGTTGTTCACCCGTACCGTGTACATGGCATCTCCCAAATTATCAATATAAACGGTATCCATCAGATCTTCACTGTCTGGATCACAAGGATTGGCGAACATTTCACCAGATCCTTTATCTGATTTCCACGTGATTTTTACTTTTTTTACCCCGGCATCAATATTGTGTTTCCACACCACTTGTAACCGTTCCCACCCCGGATTTACCTCCACATCCGCACATTTGCCCAAGTAGCGGATCATCCCGTCTCCGGCAAACTCGTCGTAGGTCTCTTCAAGACTCTCGCTACAACTTACCACAAAGAGCGCGGTAAGCAGGCCGATTATATAATATAGTTTTTTCATCATAATTGTTCCTTTATTTGTTTTCCATCTTTACAAATACCTCTAGCTCGTCGAAAGTGATGTACTCATTAGCATTATCCTCATATCCATACGGATAGTTATTTGACCAACGATGACTCATATACGTATCCTCAATGATGAAGAAAACGTAGCGAAAAGCTTTACCTAAATAGTTACACTTCATATCCAAAGAGATGGGATCTGCCGCCTCAAAAGTCTTGTCATCCTTGTCCTTGAATGCTGAACTTCTGTCATTAGGACCTTGTTGATAATCAGAGAAACGACACCAAGCATTACGATAAAAATTAGTCCATCCCGGATCATCATTCAAGGAATAAAGCAGAGTACACTCACTGAGAGGCGCTGTACTAGGATTTTCCGCATTGGTCCCGTACACTTTGATCTTACTTGCTAATCGAGAAGTATACACGGCTGTCCATAACGTACAAACAAACATATCTTTAGTCGGATCAGGATAATTGGGATTAGCATAAGGATAATCACGTCCATGATATAGGAAAGCATCCCCACGCAACATAGCAGGAATCTTCGGCGTGCCAAAGTCTATGACAAAACGTTCCCCGAAGGCATTCGGCCCTGCAACAAAAGTACCAAACTTGTAGTTATCACCTCGCTGGTAATTTTTCCGATAATTAGCACCCTTCTTTTTCCCATCGAAAAGATATTTCACGCCGATTTCGTGGGGTTCATCTTCGATTTGCAAAGCCGGAGGAAAAGAGAATGTAAACTGATCCGGAGACAGCATTTCCATCGCCAAGGCATCAATGCCCTCATAGATTTGCATTTTCACTTGATTTCCCTCGAAATCATCCGTCCGTACAACCACTTTCAGTTCATCCAACGCCTGTTTCAACTCAAAATTTAGCGTGTCTCCCCCTTCTAGAATAGGAAAACTTCCCACCAGGATATTATCCTCTTGTTTCGTGGTAGGATTTATCCCTACATAAAAAATATGTACCGTTCCCTCCACAATAGCTGGCGACGTATAGGTCACGTTGAAACCTCCCCAAAACGGGTTTACTGTTAGATGTTCGAAGAGAGCTACAGTGGCTGCATCTTGTGTGCTGAACGTCTTTTCCAGCGGTGCCGATTCCTTCAGGTTATTATTAAGAAAAGTCAACTGTACCGGCTCGTTAGTCCTCGCCTCCGCAAAACCGTTCAGCAACAATGTGTCAGTCAGATAGGTTCCTTCTTTTACTAACTGCCGCCCGTAAGCATCCTTATAACGGGCCCGTACTCCAAAAATATTCATATTGTCAGGTAACTTGTAGCGCATCACCGCACCTCCCGGAACCGGATCAAAAGAGATTTTCCGAAACTCCACTGGCACGTCGAAACCGTTTTCATCGTCATCTTTACAAGCAACGAATGCAACCAGTATCAATAAAAAGAATAATATCTTTTGCGTCATAATTCTAAATTCTAAATTTTAAATTCTAAATTCTAATTTACCATCCCGGGTTTTGCACACAACCGGCCGTTTGCACCTCCTCACTCCGAATAGGCCAGAAATAGTCTCGCGGTGCAACAAACTTATTGCCGGAATAAACCACCACCGGGCCTCGTCCATTATTATAGAAACTATTAGCATTATTCCCTATCACATTCCACCCCAAGGATTTCTCGTTAAATTCGACATTGGCAATTTTCCAACGCCGCACGTTCCAGAATCTGTATCCCTCAAAAGCAAACTCGATGTTCCATTCTTGACGGATGATATTTCGCATTCCAGTCTTCGTTTTCACTCTACCCGGGTCCTTGGCATTCTTCCAAGCTTCCTCTACATCCGGAATTCCTGCCCGTTTTCGCACCACGTTCAAATATTTGTACACTTCCGCATCAGGAGCTTGTTTACACTCATTCAGAGCCTCGGCTGCAATCAAATACATCTCTGCCAAACGGAAAATAGAAGCCGGTCTTTCTCCCAAACTCCCTAAACCACTTTGATGGCCGAGAAGAGTCGCCCTCGAAGAAGACCATTTTTTCAAATAGTAACCGGTAATGTTTTGCGGACCGGTAGCGGACAAACGTTTTTCATTCAATCCCCATCCTTCACCTTGATAAACTTTCATCAAATAGACATTGTTTGCACCAGTACCCAAGCGCCAATAACAACGATCGGCAGCGATAGTAGCATAAAAACGGGGTTCACGGCGACGATGAAGGTTTAATACAGGTTCGTTCAAAACAACCACATCAGTATACTTCGGGTCGGTCTCCACGCTAAGAGCATAAGGATTTCCACCCCCTACCCACTTCAAATCCTGATCGATGGGTAAACCATTCTCCGTGTAGAACATCTCTACCATTTTCATGCTTGGCGTCAAACAAGCTCCCGGCAACGTATGGTTCGAACCGTCATCAAAATTAGGCAAGGTATAGTTAAATAACCCGTCTCCCTGCTGTAGCCTAATCATATACAACACCTCGTCACTCAACCACCCAAACGTCTGAATGGATCTCTCTATATCAAGCATATAACCCTGTAATTCCGTATTAGCAGAATTGCCACTCACCAAGTTCGCTGATCCTGTTTCGGAACAATAATTAATTAAATCAATAGCAGCCTGTGCAGCCCGCTCCCATTTTTGAGGATCAGCCGTAGAACTGAACAAAGGTTCTCCTTGTTTATTTTTGAGATTTCCGTAATCGGGATTACCATTGAAAAGATCAGAAGCCTGGTAGCATAATGCCCGCGCTTTCAATGCCATAACAGCCTCTTTATTGAAATATCCACGTCGCTCACTCTGTTTCGCATTGCAGGAGGGAAGTAAATCGACCACCTCATCACAAAGACTCACGATGTAATTGAAACAAGTATCCACGTGAAGACGAGGTAACTTCAATGTTTCGACATCCTGATTCGGATCAAATTGATCCGGCACAATCATTACCGGGCCGTAGCGACGTACCAGCTCGAAATAATAAAAGGCCTTTAGCGCAACCACTTCCGCTTTCCATTCCTCCTTATCTTTATCCGGCAAATTATATACATTGTCTATACGGGTAATAAAATGATTACAAATCACGATTTGCGTGTAAAAATCTTTCCGGCAAGGCACACCATTAGCACTGGTTATATTAAGCCACGTGTCTCCATAAGGATCTAACACGTTCTGCATACCGCCAATAATATCCAATCCTTCCGGATGATAATAAAGTGTATTTCTCATGTAATTGTCGGCAACTAATTCATCTGACCCAGTGTGAGTCACATCATCCCACCGGTCATAAAGGTCTTGCATATAGGCATAAGCACTTTTCAGCCACACGTAAGCCTGATCATAAGTCTCGAATTCCGAATCGATGGTTGCGATATCCTCCTCCGGCACCACATCCAACCAACTGTCACAAGACGTGAACAGTAAAAACGGAAGTAATAAATAAGATAATAAATGTTTCATTTTATCTCTGTTTTTTAATTAGAAGCTAATATTAACACCCATAGCGTAGGTCTTTTGAATAGGGTAATTAAACCCGTTTCCTCCTAATTCCACATCCCACAATTTAAAATTGGAGATCAAAAAAGGATTGTTGGCACGAGCAAAGAATTTCACGTTCTGCATCCGCAATTTTTTGCGGAGTCCCAATGGCAAGTTATACGCCAGTTCCAACGCCGTGCAACGTAAAAAACGACACTCCCGCATAAAATAGGTGGAACGGCGATCATCCGTGTTATTCGCACTCCAATCTTCCTGCTTGTTATAAACAGTGATGTCCTGCACGGAAAGACGGGGCCAGAAGGGGCGGTTATCCACATTTTTCTCCGTCCAATGGCTCTCGTAAATTTCCTTCAGCATCGCATGGTCCTCCACAAATGGAGACAAGGCTTTCGGATTAATAAAGAATCCTCGCTTACCAGATCCTTGGAACGAAAAGTTAAACTCCCAGTTCTTGTAATTGATAAAACCGCTGAAACCATACACCATCCGCGGAGTTTCCGGGAAACCGATATGTACCGCATCATTCACATCAATCGTCCCGTTTCCATCCACGTCCCGGTAACGAATATCCCCCGGCATGATACCAGTATTTGCTTGTGGCGAGTTATCGATCTCCGCCTGATCTCGGAATAACCCTTCAGCAATATATCCTACCCGCTGAGAAAGCTCGTACCCTGTTTTCAACTGCCAATACGGTTTATCCTTTGCCTCTTCCAACTCCTTGTAAACCGCCTTGTTATAAGTAAAGGTTCCGTTTAGGATAATCCAAAAATCATTACTGAAAGAGTGTTGCACTTTAGCAGAAAGATCCAAACCTCGAGCCCGAATTTTACCCAAATTGTCCAGTGGGTTCACTTCCACCCCCACCTGAGCAGGAATAGTAACTCGTTGTTCGATAATATTATGACGTATCTCTTGATAAAGATCAAGGTTGACTTCCAAAATATCCTTAAAAAAGCGGGTCTCCAAACCGAGATTTAACTGCTCGGACACCTCCCATTTCACATCCGGGTCACCATAATTTTTAACCTCTTTACGGCTTAATTGCTGCTGTGATCCCGGTTCCGGGTCCATATAACCTGGCCCTCCAATAATTTCCGGCATATACACGAAACGAGGGTCTTTGATGATTCCGTCGTTACCGACCTTCCCCCATGAACCTCTCAACTTTAGGAACGAGATCCATTTATTGATACCTCCCTGCATAAAATTTTCCTTAGAAATAATCCAGGCTCCGCTGACAGCCGGGAAAAACCCCATTCGATTATTTTTAGTAAAACGCTCAGAACCATTATACCCAAAGCTCGCCTCTACAAAGTAACGATCTAAGAATCCGTAACTACCACGCATGGAAAAACTCAAGTTACGTTGCTCGAAACTACCAAACAAATCACTCACCGGAGCAGAATTAGCTTGTAGTGCCTGAAATACAGCCGTCAACGATGTCTGGTGCAAAGTTGCATCAACCCCACCCCAAGCTGCGGTATGCAGCATACGACCTTCATACACCAATTGCGTGGAAGAAGTCGAGGCAGATCCTCCCTGATAAGGCTTTTGCAAGGTCCGTCGTCCATTCGACAACAGCGTCAATTTATGTTCTCCGGTTTCAAAATCATACCCCCCATTTTCTGCATCCATCGCATAATAAAAAGGTCTGAACTCAAAAGCATTCATCTCGTACCCGGTTTTTGACAAAGAGGCACTCGCTCGTAATTCCAATCCCTTCACCAATCCAGATAAATTATGGATATACTCTAATTTAGTCGTCGCACTATAACGGCTCCGATCTTGATAACCACTCTGTATTTGAGCGTATGGATTAAGGGCAACGCCATTACCTTTCCTCACACTCCCGAAACGTAAATGCGGCCAACCATGTTCGAAATCACCCGGATAAGTAGGGGCAAAATTTACTGGTGAAGCATTGAATGCATAAGCATAAGCAGTTTGTACTTCAGAGCGAGGTCCATGATATTTATCGTAATTTATATTCGTATAGACCAACATTCTGATACCGGAACTTAAATTTACATTCAAGTTGATACGCGATGAAAGCGTGGAATTCTTAATGTTCACTTCAAACTGATTCAACCGATCGGTTTTCAACATTCCCTGGTCACGTACATAATTGACAGAAGCATAATATTGGACTGTTTCGGACCCACCCCGAACATTCACCCCCACACGATGGTTCACGGAATAATCTTTGAACAGGACCTTAAACCAGTCGTTAGCAGGGTACACCCAAGAGGGATAATCTTTACTACCCGTGCGTTCGATACGATTCAAGGAATACTGGGGAGTAGCACCCGGATTTCGCGCCAACAACGCCTCATTGTACATCCGCATATAAGTTTGAGGATTCACCACTTCGATTTTATCCGTCGGCATAGAAGCTACTGCCTCGTAACGTACAGAAGTATATACACTCCCGGCTTCTCCCTTTTTTGTTGTCACGATAATAACCCCATTTGCACCGCGTGCCCCGTACATCGCTGTTGCCGACGCATCTTTTAACACGGAGAAACTCTCAATATCCTCTGGAGCCATACGTGCCAAATCCAAACGGGAAGATTCCACCCCGTCAATCAACACTAAAGGTTCTGAGGCTCCGTTAGAAGAACTGATACCCCGAATGTAGAACTTGGTGTTCATTTCCTCTTCAGTCAATGCACCAGGAGCACCACCCGTCTGCCAACCGATGATTCCGGCAATTTTACCGGTAAGAGCGGAAGTCAAATCACTACTAGACGATTTCAAATCCATCGGGCGTATGGTAGTAATGGCACTCGTTACACTCTCTCTTTTTTGCTTACCGAAGGCCACAACCTGCACTTCGTCCAATTTTTGCTCCTCGGGATTCAAACGTATATTCACTTTCGTTTTCCCTCTCGGCTCCACTATCGACGTTTTGTAACCGATAAAAGAAACCCGTAAAGCATCTGTCGTTCTCACGTTAATCACATAATATCCGTCCATGTTCGTGACTACACCATTTGTAGTTCCCTGAATCAACACGGTAGCCCCGGGGACCGGATTCCCGTTTTCGTCAACCACCCGACCAGTAATCTCGGTCAACTTCACGTCCGGTAGTTTCCGCAGCGTGATCACCACGTTTTTGTTCACGATCTCAAAACTAAAACGTGTTCCATCCAGACATTTTGTAAGAATCTGTTCTAAAGTCACATTCTTAAAAGATTCGGTAATCTTTTTCGTCTCATTTTTTACGTTCTCGCTGTTGTACGTGAACTTGTAATCGCTATTTTTTCCAAAATAATCAAACACCTCTGTTAAAGAGGCATTTTTAAAATCCACGGTAAATTTCGGGACTTCTTGAGCCACAACAACACCTATATTGCCTATGATAAACAAAGACAACAAACTCAGGAATCGTTTCAAAAACCTGTCATTCCCAAAAATACACTCTCCAAAAGTGTAACAAATCGGTTTTTTCTTCATAAATTTGCTTTTAATTATTCAATTAATGAGTAACAAATAGGTAAAGGGAGTGAAGGCTCTTTGCCTATTTTTCTTTTATAATGATTAAATCACCTATTCTCGTGTAATGGAAATCACCCGTACCTGCCAAAATCTGCAACACACTATCCACATCCGAATACCTTTCCACCATTGTCGTGTAGGGAATATTTTCCAAAGCAGAGTTCTCAAAACGACATTCACACCCGTACCAATTCTCCAGCACGTCTGCAATTTCCCGTAACGGAGCCTCCCGGAAGGCAAACATGTTATCCATCCAACTCGTGTAATATCTCGTATCAACTACCTGCACTCGTATTTTCCCAACCCCGGTAAGCAAAGCTTGTTGCCCAGCGCATAATTCCACGCTATCCAACATTCCATGTTTCATTCTCACACGCCCTTCCACCAAGGTCGTAACACACGAATTTTCTCGGGCGTTCACGTTAAAACTTGTTCCTAACACACTGATCTCGGAAGAGATCGTTTTCACCACAAAGGGATGACCGTGATCTTTTGCCACATCAAAATAAGCCTCCCCTTTCAAATACACAACCCGCTGGTTTTCAACGAACGTATTCGGATATCGCAATTCACTCCCAGCATTCAGCCACACGAGACTACCATCGTACAAAACCACCTTTATATTTCCTTGTTTTGAGGTCGTCAACACGTTGTATTCTACTTCTTGCTCGGGAACAGATTGTACGTCCCGCTCACTTTCCTGCGGTTTCAAAGTCTCCTTATTTCCCCCCATCTTCAAAGACTCTTGTTTTACAGAGTCCTCCAGATAAACCACCTTTCCCGCCGTGGTCACTAATGTCGCAAAAGGTTCCATCTTTCCTTTTGATACGGAAGAAAGTAACACCTGCCTCACCGGCATCTTTTCTTCCTTTTCCATCAAACCCCAAAGCACCACTCCCACCAATAACACGGCCGCAACACCCGAAACATACTTCATCAAACGTACTCGTTTCTTTTTCCTGATCCGATCATCCACGTTCTTAAAAGGTACCTTGGTATCCACATTATACATATCTGCCACCCCCTCGTAAAGATGGTCAGCCTCCCGAAGCTCCATGAATAATTTCCGGTTCCTCGGTTCCAAACACCATGCCTCCAACAATTCGTCCTCGCTTTTTGAGGTCTCTCCCCGAAGAGATTTATAAATCAAATCACTAATTTCGATATCCTTCCGTATCCTTTTCATGAATATACTTTTTATCTATTAACAAAAACATGCAACCAACAGCGAAACCAATATCAGAAGGCACTGGTTATAATCCGACAAATGGACTTTCAAATCCTTATATGCCTGTTTTTTATGCGTTTTCACCGTATTAATACTCAGAGATAATTCTTCCGAGATCTCGTCATAGCTATACCCTTTCATGCGTAACAACATGATCTCCCGTTTCACATCCGACAGTTTATTGATCTCTTCCAATATTCTGGCTTTCAACTCATGCTCGATAACCAGATGATCGATAGAAACTTCATCGACAAAAACATCTTCCAATTCTTCCATATTCCGTTCCACCTTATGATCCCGAATATAGTTTAAGGTCTTATTTTTCAGACAACTGTATAAATAAGATTTAAACGATATCATATCCGGAAAACGATATGCTTTTTCCCACATATAGAGAAAAGCTTCTTGAGTAATATCCGCACTAATGACCTCATCCCGGAGTAACTTTAGCGTGAAAGCATAGGCCCGGGGATAGAACATATTAAAAATAGCCTTGAAAATCTGAGTATCTTTCAAGTCTATTTCTGACGTTTCTATTTGAATTTTTTCTACAACCATTATTTAATTATTAGTGCCTTTTCCCCTAAAGCACGAAAACGCCATAAAAGGGGTGAGGCAAATATGACTTTTTTTACAGAATATGATTATATTTTTCACAAACCACTTGTAAAATGTGAAAATTAGTAACAGAAAACGAATATACTAAATAATCCTTACCTTTGCTGAAAACAATAATCTAGAAACAGAGAACATTATGCAAATAAAGAGTATTCAACCCGTATATTTTTCACCGACTCATACCTCTGCAAAAATCGTTACGACGATTGCAGAAGGAATGAATATTATAATAAATAAAGAGATTGATTTAACTTACCCGTTCGCAGATCAAAAAACAATACCATCGGACACACTCACAATCATCGGTGTTCCAACCTATGCGGGGAGAGTAGCCCCAACGGCATTGGAAAGGCTACAAAAAATAAAAGGAGATAACACCCCGGCTATCATTGTTGTTCTTTATGGAAATCGGGATTACGAGGATGCCTTACTTGAATTACGGGACACCGTGAAACAACTGGGTTTTATCCCTGTTGCCGGTGGAGCCTTTATCGGGGAACACTCGTATAGCACGGAGGAATTTCCCACGGCAGCCGGACGTCCCGATGTATCCGACATACAAATAGCGGTCGAATTCGGAAAGAATATTATAAAGCAACTGGATCAATATACCGATATAACAAAAGTACCAGCTTTACAGGTAAAAGGGAATTTCCCGTATAAAGAGAATAAACCTAAAACTCCGGCAACCCCGATCACCATTGACGAACTGTGTACACAATGTCAATATTGTATCGAAATCTGTCCCGTTGAAACCATCGAATTAAAAGAAGAGATCGTGAGCGATCCCGAAATTTGTATTAAATGTTGTGCTTGCGTGAAGGAATGTCCTAACGGAGCCAGAGTTTTCAACACTCCTTTTTCAGAATTTCTCTTCAAGAACTTCCACGAGAGAAAAGAACCGGAACTTTTCTACCCAACTCGCTAAAGTATTTCTTGATTTACGATTTATGATTGGCTATTTTTCAATCATAAATCGTAAATCAAAAATCATTCAGTCTTTCAGTGCTTCTTCCACAAACTTTTGGATAAAGTCCACCGTTTTGTGTACTCCCAATAGACCTGAGTCAACAGATAGATGGTAAGACGATGCCACTCCCCACTCTTTATCTGAGTAGAAATTATAATAATTCGGACGAGTTTTGTCCATCTTGCGAATCAACTCACGGGCTTCCTGTTCCGATATATGTTGACGATTCATCACTGTCTTCACGCGTTCTTCTATATCTGCATGAACAAACACGTTGATACAACGTTTATTGTCACGCAAGATGTAATCGGCACAACGTCCCACGATCACACAGGAATGTTCGCCTGCCACCTTACGAATCACGTCCGACTGGATTTGAAAAAGCTTATCATTAGAAAGAAAATCATTGTACTGGAAGGGCCCAAAGGTAAATCCGGCAGCAAAAGCCTGTAACAAGTTTCCGGAATTCTTTTCATCCGCCTTCTCGAAAAACTCCTGACACAAACCGCTTTCTTTCGATGCGAGGGAAATTAATTCCTTGTCATAGAAGGTAATCCCGAAACGTTTTGCCAACTCTTGTCCGATCTCTTTACCACAACTTCCGAATTGGCGGCCTATTGTAATAACAAATTTATTATCCATATTTTGATCTTTTAAATCTATTCTTCTACAAAGCTATCGATTTTTTTTGAACCTGTAACCCGCCATAATATAAATTTCTTCATGCTTTCAGATGTTTTAGTTGCCATCTTAACATACAGGCCGCCACGATCGTCGCGATGGCATCCGCAACCGGCATACTCATCCAGACTCCGATCGTTCCCCAAATGGATGGGAACACCAATAATGACGGGATCAAGAATAGCAACTGTCGTGTCAACGACAAAAAGATCGCCTTCTTGGCCATCCCGATAGATTGGAAGAAACTGGATGTCACCATCTGGAAACCGACAACCGGGAAGAATAGTAACACGATACGCAGACCTTCCACGGCAATATTAGTTAAAGTTTCGTCCGATGTGAAAAGGTAAATCAATGGCCGGGGAAAAATCTGTCCCGCCAGAAAACCGACTGTCGTAACAGTCACACCACAAAAGATGGTATATTTCAATACCTGAATCAAACGGTCGAACTGCCGGGCTCCAAAATTATACCCCGCAATAGGCTGCATTCCTTGGTTAAATCCCATCACGATCATGATAAACAAAAAGACGATCCTGTTTACAATACCATACGCCCCGATAGCCAAATCCCCTCCATACGTTTTCAAACTCTTGTTGATCAAGATCACAACAAAACAAGCACAAAGATTCATCAAGAAAGGAGATAACCCGATGGCCAACATTCCTCCCACGATCTGACGTTTCAACCCGAAGATTCCACGTTGGAAATGTAAAAAACTCTTTTTCCTTGAAAAATGGTGGATTTCAAACCCTAAAGCAATAACCTGTGCGGCAATGGTTGCCAAAGCTGCACCCCGGATTCCCCAGCCGAAACCTAAAATAAACAAAGCATCCAACCCACAATTCACGATAACAGCCGTCAAAGTAGCAGCCATCGCTTTTTGTGGATAACCCGAAGCTCTTAAAACCTCGTTCAACCCCATATAAATATGCGTGACGAGATTTCCCGCCAAAATCACCTGCATATATTCCCTTGCATAAGGTAACGTGTCCGGACTCGCCCCGAAAAAGAGCAATATCGGATCAAGGAAAAGCAATGCCACGGTCATAAATACCAAGCCGATAATCCCGTTCAGCATCACCACGTTCCCCAAAACATGAGTAGCACTCTCCTTGTCTTTCTGTCCCAATTTAATAGCAACCAACGTCGATGCCCCTACCCCCACCAACGACCCGAAAGCCGCTGCCAGATTCATAAACGGGAATGTAATAGCCAATCCCGCAATCGCCAATGGTCCCACTCCATGACCGATAAATATACTATCTACCATGTTATAAAGTGAAGAGGCCGTCATGGCAATAATCGCCGGGATAGCGTATTGCATCAACAATTTTCCGATCTTCTCGGTACCTAAAACTAAAGGTGCGGTATCTCTTGTATCAGTCATTCCAATCTCCGTTCTCTTTTATTAATTGTTTCAATGCCTCAATGGCTTCTTCCTCCGGCACGGCCACACGCACCATCTCTTTTCCCCGGAATAGATTCACTTTCCCGTTTCCGGCACCCACATAACCATAGTCCGCATCCCCCATTTCACCGGGTCCGTTCACGATACACCCCATCACGGCAATCTTCAAACGACTCAGATGAGCAAATGCTTTCTTTACTTTCGCCACGGACTCCTGCAAATTATATAATGTTCGCCCACATCCGGGACAACTGATAAACTCTGTTTTATAACGACGCACTCCTGCCGATTGCAATATATCCTGACTCAAATGTACCCCGTAGAACATATCCGGAATACCGGGACATGACAACCACAAGCCATAAACCAGTCTGTCAAGGAATAAACCACCCAGATGAGCTGCCATCCACAAACTCAACCTGTTGGAATCCGACTCGTCAAACATGGCCCGTACAATTACCCGGTTCATTATCCCTAAACGTTTCAACTCTCCCAAGTACAAACGATACAAAGTGCTAGAAGGACGCTCAAGATTCAACACCACGATCGCATTTTTCTCCCGTTCCAACTTTTCGGCAAGCTCGGTATTTATCACTTCCACGTCGCGCACTTCCACGACAATACCATCCCCCTCCACGGGTTTCGATAGCCGGACGAAATCTTTGGCATCAATCAAGGCGACCGCCTTACGATTATACACGTGGGCAATATCCAGACTATCAAAAGGAACGACCACGGTCACGGAATCCGGTAATTTCGTCAACTCCGGTCCCAATGCCTCCGTGTAGATCATCTCCGGAGACCGCATCCCACCTTGCAACATATCGCCATACACGGGATCATTCTCTGTCGCCACGTGAAAATCCAGACCGGCCATCACAGCCTCGTCAAGACATTCCACCTTAGAAATATCCGCTACAATCACGGGATGAGAGTAATGCCCTTCCAAATGAATCGGTTCCGTTTTCAAATCCTGTAAACAACAAATCTCATTTAAAAGATTCGCCACGGGAATCTCCTGTTCCGGTTCCTCAGTCAAGGATACCCGGATCGTATCGCCTAATCCTTCATTTAATAAAGTACCTATACCCACGGCAGAACGAATTCTTCCGTCCTCTCCTTCTCCGGCTTCAGTCACTCCCAGATGCAACGGGTAATCCATCCCCTCTTTCTCCATCTCCTTCACAAGCAGACGCACTGCCTCAACCATCACCCGGCAATCACTCGATTTCAAGGAAATCACGACATCATCAAATTTCACGTCCCGGCACACCCGCAGGTATTCCATGGTTGCCTCCACCATTCCGGCAGGTGTATTCCCGTAACGGCTCATAATCCGGTCAGACAAAGATCCATGATTCGTACCTATCCGCACCGCCGTCCCGTATTCCCGGCACACGTCCAGAAATGCCGTGAACTTTTCACGCAAACGCTCTAACTCCGCGGCATATTCCTCGTCCGTATAAGTCAATGTTTTGAAAGTCGCCCGTTTATCCACAAAATTCCCCGGATTGATACGTACTTTCTCCACGTGTCTGGCAGCCTCAATCGCCGCCTCCGGGTTAAAATGAATATCCGCGGAAAGCGGAGTCGTGTAACCTCTCCGACGTAGCTCCGCGTGAATATTTTCCAGATTTTTAGCCTCCTTTATTCCGGGAGCCGTAATCCTCACCAACTTTCCTCCCGCCTCGATAATCCGTATAGCTTGTTCCACACAAGCTTCCGTATTCATCGTATCGGTATTTAACATGGATTGTACCAAAACCGGATACTCCGATCCAATATATATTTCTCCAATCTTAACTTGTTTCGTAGATCGACGCTTCATAATAATTGAAAATTGAAAATTGAAAATTGAAAATGATTACACTTTCTGACTTTCAATTCAAGATATTAATTGCTTTAAATTCTGAAGGTTACGTTTATTCGTAATTTCTTTTCCTTCCGGGGTGTAAAGATAATCGATTTCTTCTTTAAATCGGTCATAAACTTTAGCTCTTACGACTTTCATGGTCGAATTTATCATGCCATTCTGTTCGTTCAGCGCCTCCGGTAACACGGCCACGACGGCAGGCAGCCACCTTTCCGGAAATAAATGAGCGTGTTTCCCACCTACCCGGTAAGCCATCAGCTCACTCTGGATCTTTTTCAACATAACCCGGTAAGCATCCATAGAATCCGATTCAACATCCTGTTTCTCGATATACTCCCGTAACGCCATTTTATTCGGGACAATCAACCCGGCGGTGTACGGGGATTGATTATTATATAATATACAATAATCTATATATTTCGACTGTTCGGCAATGGTCTCCTCGATTCCTTCCGGGCTGTATTTCTCTCCGTCATTCGCGATCAGTAAGGATTTGAAACGCCCCAGCACGTACAACCAGCCATCGGGATGTAAATACCCCAAATCGCCTGTATGCAGCCAGCCGTCCACGATCGTCTCGGCCGTACTCTTCTCGTTTCGCCAGTATCCAGCCATCACATTTCCTCCTCTTATCCACAACTCCCCTTTTTGTCCTTGAGGTAATTCCTGTCCTTCCTCATCACAAACTTTCAAATCAATCGGTTTTACCAATATCCCGGAAGAACCGAAACGATAACGCCCGGGGGTGTTCGAGCTGATCACGGGAGAGGCCTCCGACAAACCATACCCTTGAAACATCGGAATTCCCAAAGCCGCATAGTAACGCTGTAATTCAATATCCAGCAAGGCTTCACCGCCCACGAAAAAACGAAGGTTCCCGCCAAATACCTGTTTCCGAAGTTTAGAGAATAAAAGAGAATCCCACAATTTCACCAAAGGTTTCAGCAACGCCCTCCATCCTCGTCCCCGATCGTCCCCAAAACCATTATATGTATAAGCAATCTTCAATCCCAGATGATAAAACCGATCTGTAAAACGTCCTTTCGCTTTGATCCCCGCCTCGATATTCTTGCGGAAATTTTTCGCCAAGGCAGGTACGCTCAATAATATATGAGGTTTCACTTCCTGCAAATTCACCGGGATATTACGCAAATACTCCATTCCCGACTGCCCGTAATCGACAGAAACCAGCGAGGCCCCGTTATACATAAAAGAGTAAAGCCCTACCGTATGGGCAAAACTATGATCCCATGGTAAAAACAATAATATCCGATAATATGCCGGGATTTGTATCAAGGAATCTGATTGCAACACGTTCGTCACGTAATTCCGGTGGGACAACATGATTCCTTTCGGCTCCGCCGTCGTCCCCGAAGTATAAGAAATATTTACCAGATCATCCTCCGTCACGGCATAAATCCGGTCATTCAGCAACTCCTTGTGTTCTCCCCGCCAAATCTCCCCTTCTCGTTGTAACAACTCAAAGGACACGTATTTACCTTCATTTATATCTGAATGTATCACGATAATCTTTTCCACCCCTCCGATTCGCCCTTCAATTCCCCGAACTCGATTCAAAAAGTTTGCGGACACGATCAAAAAACGAGCTTGAGAGTGTTCCACCCGAAAAACAATTTCGTTATCCGTCAACTTTATGGATAGCGGCACATTCACGCCTCCGGCGTATAACATCCCCAATTCCGAGTACACCCAAGCATTACAGCCTTCGCTTAACAATGCAATCCGGTCTCCCCTGTCCATTCCCAATTGGCACAAAGCACCCGCGAAGTTCAATGCTTCTCGCTTTACCTCCATATATGATGTAGCCGCAAATTTCCCGTTTTTCTTTTCCCATAAATAAGGATTATCCGGAAACTTTTCGCAACTTCTTTCAAATAAATCTATAACCGTCTTCATATCTTTCATCATTCCCACAAAGCTAACAAAGAATTTGGAAATTCTTACGAAGAAAACCGACCATTCGTTACCGTAAGGAACTTTTCATTCTAGATCTGTCGGGAAACAAATCCGGAAATGGTAGCTCTCTACAATGAATTCAATTCCCAAGACTTGGAAATCATCAGTATTTCTCTGGATAGCGATAAATCCGAGTGGCTGGAAGCCATTGAATAAGACTGTTTACTATGGCCTTATCACGGTTCCGAACTAAAATCATCGCTATCAACCTGAAAGGTGAATCCCTAAAACAAAAAAGCAAAGAACTGATGAAGTAAACACCGCCAAAGGCCTGCATTGTAACCTTATCATCGCATTTCCCGTAAAATCAAATTCACCAAAAATCGAAAGCCATGATAAGAGCATTAATCCTGGCTATCGTTCTTTTCCTTATCGGAACAACGATAGCAATAAATAATTATATCAAAACTCAAGACCAAGTACCCTCGTCAAAGGAAGTGTTTCAACCGGATGAATTCCATATCCCCAGTTTTACACACAATACGCCCTCTCTCGAATATCATTCATTATAAGCAAGATAATTATTGCATAATTTGTGCAGTACTTTTTATGCTACACAAATTACGCAATGACTTTTAAGAATAACAAGAGGTTTAATAACATTTACGCTTTCTTCGCATCCAACCGACGTACCACTTTCCCGTAAATAATCAGGGCCACGGCTGATACCAAAGCAATTGCCGCAAAGTAATACCAGATGTAATGCGCATTTGCAGAGGCAGCCATCCAATCGGCCTCGCTACTATATAATTCACGGGCAGGGCAATATTTACTCAGCAAGAACCCGGACAACCCGAACCCGAAAATGGATGACAAAAAGGAGTGTAGATGACTAAAACCCAAATACATTCCTTCTTCTCCCTTCGGCGCTTGTAAAGAGAAATATTCCAAAAAACGAGGAGAAATAAACACTTCTGCCAATCCCTGGAACACGATTCCCACGATCATCATAAACGCCACCGGATGCAATCCAAGAATCTCACCACCGCCCAACATATTCCCGGAGGCCATACACAAAGCCGAGATCGGCATGATGAACATACCACAAGTCATGGAGAACAAAGCTGACTTTTTACGCATCAGCGAAGTCACCAGATTCACCGTCAACACGACCACCAAAGGATTTACGTTAGCATACCAACCGATAGCACTTGCCTCTCCCGCCAAACGGGTCACGTATTTCGGCATCGTGGCATACAACTGATGTTGTACCATCCAGAACCCGGTAATAATCAAGATCAAAACAATCAACCGTCCGTTAGTACAAACTTTCACCAAAGCCGTCCATATCTGCCCGAAAGTCTTTCCCTCCCCGGCGTGTTTATCACTCTTGTAAAACAAATAAATCGCAATCAACGCGAGAAAAGTCATTCCCGCGGAGAAATAATTCAACACGATCATCCCCTCATGCCCCATAGCATCACGTAACGGGGTGACAAGAACCTTTCCGGAGAAAGCTCCGATATTCACCATTCCGTAAAAAATAGCAAACCCTCTTGCCCGATTTTTCTCGTCCGTCTCTTTGGCCACCGTACCGGAAATCACACTCTTGATGAATGATCCTCCCACGATAATCAGAATCATGATCGGAATAATCCCGTAGCGATAACCGCTTTCCTGCAATCCCGTAAACTTTGTCACGTAACCATACTCAACCAATCCCGTCGAGGCCAGAAAATTCGGGAATAATCCCAATCCCAAATAACCTAACGACAATAAAGTAAACGCCAATAACATTGACTTACGAAAACCGATCTTATCGGCAAGCGCACCCGAAAATGTCGGCAATAAATACAAACAAGCGGAAAAAACTCCCGCGATAGTGGCCGCCTGAATATCCGTAAATCCCAAGACGTTACTCAAATATAACGTGATCACGACGAACACCCCGTAATAAGCGGCACGCTCTAACAATTCTACCGTGTTGGCAACCCAAAACGCTTTACTAAACTTTACTTTCTCTTTCTTTTCTGTTGTCACACTCATACTATTAATTTATTACTAACATTTACACACGCCGACAAAAATAATATTTTACAATTGAAAATGAAGAAAAGTTTAAAGTAATGTAGAATTTAGAGTTTAGAATGAAAAAGATTCCGTGATTGCCGATTCGATGATTGGGTGATTAAAATCACTTAATCGAAAATCATTAAATCACTTAATCGATAGGAGCTAAAATCCAAAACCTAAAATTAATAAATCACTTGTTCGTCCAGTTTTTCCCCTTTCAACGCATCGTCCGAATACACGTGTAAACTGTGAGCCGTATCGCTTAAACAGGTAATCCGGTGAATATGATTGTTGAATTTACCGGCCTCACCGATAGCATATAACCCGTGAATATCGCTAATTGTCATCTCTTGAACCAGACGGATCCCCTCTTTAAAAGGTTCAAAAACCTCAACCAAAAATTCCCCATCGGCAAACGTGTAACCAGCAAACTGGGGATGAGCATGAATGGCCGTACGGTTTCCTTTCTTCCACGACATCACGATAGCCTCCCAACCGGATTCGTCCCTGCCAATATAATTCCGCATGTAGGTCTCATCCGAAAAGCGATCAAAAGAATCCAACGGGTGATTTTGCACAAAATCCAGCACATACGACTTGATCTGTTCTCCCACGCCCTCGCAGATCGGCCCGGAATGTACGATATTCAACAAACCACCCATAAAACTTTCATATCCGGCAACCATACACGGAGTCAAGTCAAAATCTTCTTGCAATATCTTATTCATACTATTCTTCTTTTTTACCGCATACAAACATACACGATTTCCTGGCTCCCCGCTTGTGTATATATACTTACTTCACAAGGTAAAAAATACGTAATATTTTTATAATTCGATGTTATTCGCTAATTTCACGGTCTAATTGAAACAGAATTCGTAAAAGATGAAAACAATATTCGTCACGTTACTTGCATTTATATTACTTCTTCTTTCTTGTATTAAAGACGAAAAAGAAGATGTCATAAATTACATCGAAGAAAACGACAAATTACCGGAATTCACCGTGAAAAACGCAACCGGAGAAGAACTTCATAGTGAAGATTTATCGGGAAACACAACCCTGTTGGTTTTCTTCGTTACCACCTGTGGCGATTGCAAGCGGGAACTCCCGAAGATTGACAGCGTGTGGAATGAACTGAAAGACCAGCCCACCTTCCGACTCGTCACCATCTCCCGCGGGGAAACAGCCGAAGTCGTCAACGCTTTCTGGAAAGAACAAAACTTCACGATGCCGTTCTACCTTGACCCGGACGAAAAAGTCTTTTCCCTTTTTGCCAATAGCACCATTCCCCGAGTCTATCTCGTCAACCGGGACAACATCGTGACCTGGATGGCCGTTGAGCAAATGAACCTGTCAACTGAACAACTCATTCAAAAAATAGAACAATTGATCAATAAGGTTTTGTAATTTTTCTCTTTCAACAAAATAAATTATTCCTATTTTTGTACAAAACACGGGGATATGATATGAGCGTCAGTGATGCACAAATAATAGCTTTACTACAAGCCGGGAAAAAACAAGGCATGAATACCTTATTCGAACGGTATTATAAACCTTTAGTCCTATTCGCCAATACTCTGCTTCATGATTTACCAGAGGCAGAGGACATTGTACTAGAACAATTCGTAAAAATATGGGAAAAGGAACTTTACAGACACATTCATCCCCATGCTCTTTCCACTTTTCTTTTCACTATTGTAAAAAACGCTTGCATAAACCAAATAGCCAAACAAGGATTATTTACAGAACAATTAGATTTACCTCATTATTCTATTGCCGAAGAGGAATCCAATCAACTAGAC
Source organism: Butyricimonas sp. RTP31003st1_G1_RTP31003_210430 (assembly GCF_040920905.1). NCBI lineage: Bacteria > Pseudomonadati > Bacteroidota > Bacteroidia > Bacteroidales > Odoribacteraceae > Butyricimonas > Butyricimonas sp. RTP31003st1_G1_RTP31003_210430. The sequence continues at coordinate 38,720 of NZ_JBCOSQ010000022.1, forward strand.
GAAACTGCCATCGAAACAGTCTTGACTGCTGTTCGGAAACTTCCTGAAAAAACACAACGTGTTGTTCAATTAGTCATGTGCCAAGGATGTACATACCAAGAAACGGCAAATAAATTAGACGTCTCCATCAATACTGTAAAAACATTATTGAAAGCAGGAATGAAAGAATTACGATCTGAATTAAAAGGATATAAAAAAATATTCCTTCTTTTCATGTTATTTCCTCGAAAGTTTCAACAAAACTCCTTCTAATCATCTATTTATCAGGCACATATTTTTTTCTTTCAATTTTTTTCCAAATTCATTCACCCGCCCAAACCAAAAATCTGTTTAACTAATAAAAGTTACATGGAAAGATGGAAATAAGCGATAACATATTTCAAGCCATTCAAGCATGTTGGAGAGGAAAAGCCTCACGGGAACAAATAGAACTCGTTCAAAGCTGGTTAAACACAAGCGAAGAAAATAAAGAGCTATTCGAAAAATTAAGCCGGACCCATTACCAACTGACATACGCCCAAACATGGGAACAGATTGATTCCAAGAAAGGAAGAGAAAAATTAAACTCCCGACTAATAAGTAAAAAGAAATCTATTCATTGGAAACACTTCATATCAGGAGTTACAGCAGCTTGTCTGTTTCTTTTTGCCATAATAAAATTCATTTCTTATGAACCTCTTCCCGAGAAAACAACAATGGACCTAGCCCAAGTAAAAACCGGTAGTCCCAAAGCCACTCTTATCCTTAATGACGGGAAAAAAGTTCTATTACACACGAACAATAACTTCGAGCTAGAAACTAAACATACTATCATCAAAGACGAAGAATCTTCCGGATTAAAATATGAAATTACCGATTCTTTTGCGACACGGGAATTAGATGAAGATATGGAATTCAATACCCTTGTTGTTTCTCGTGGCGGAGAATATATTCTTACCTTATCTGATGGAACGAAAGTATGGTTAAATTCTGAAACAGAATTAAAATACCCCGTCCGATTCATGGGTAATACACGGGAAGTCCACGTGAAAGGGGAGGCTTATTTTGAAGTAAAAAAAGACTCCCTTCACCCTTTTATTGTACACACACCACACACGAACACAAAAGTACTCGGGACATCATTCAACGTCAGTGCCTACGAGGACGAGGAGCTTACAGCCATAACCCTCGTTCAAGGAAAAGTCGAGGTTTACAACCAGAACGAGAAATGTATCTTAGAGCCAGGTTGGCAGGCTGTTTCCAACAATATTTCCGAAGAAATGAAAAAACAACAAGTAAATATTACCAGTTATGTATCTTGGAAAGAAGGGATGTTTGAGTTTTACGATATGCCGCTGGGACAGCTAATTGTTCAACTTAGTCGCTGGTACGATGTAGACTTCTTTTTCGTGAATGAAACGACACGTCAATTCAAATTTACAGGAGCCATAAAGCGAAGTAACACTCTAAAATTCATGCTTGAATTCATAGAGAAAACTTCAAATGTCTATTTTAAAGTAAACGGAAATGTAATTCAAGTATTTCAGAAATAAAAAGACCGTCAGGTGTTCGCACCACCTTTCGGTCCAAATCAAGTTTTATTAACTTAAAGTACAAATGTATGAAAAAAAATCCACTCACAGGGTTCGTTTTTATAAAAAATGAACGTTGGAAATTATTCTTAGCTATGCGACTGACAATTGTATTTTTATTTTGTTTCATGCTAGGAGGAAATGCGACAATAATGGCACAATACCGCCTAAACATGAAAATGGGAGAAACCACTTTCGAAGAGTTGTTTCAGGAGATCCGTAAACAAACCGGCTGTATCGTTATGTACAATAATGACATGTTGAACAAAAACGAAAAGGTCGATGCAAATTTTGGAAAAATCGAACTGGAAGAACTACTCGAAAAAATACTTTCAGACAAAGGCCTAACCTTCGAAATCAATCGGGAATTTGTAATTTTAATGAAGGCCCCTCAGAAAAGGGAAGAACAAAAAAAAGTTACTATAACCGGAATCGTGAAAGATAAACAAGGTGAATCGCTGATTGGAGTAACCGTATTAGTCAAAGGAACATCTATCGGTGCTGTTACAGATAGTCTAGGAAGATATAAAATAACTTTACCTGAACAGCAAGATCTAGTGCTAATATTCTCGTTCATCGGAATGCAATCAAAAGAAGTGAAAATAAACAATCAAAAGGAAATAAACGTAACCCTAGAAGAAGACATAGAAACTTTGGAAGAAGTCGTAGTATCCACGGGATATTATAACCGTAAAAAAGAAAGTTACACGGGAGCCACAACCTCTTTTACCGGAGACAAATTACGCATGGTATCTTCCGGCAACGTTCTATCCACACTCTCCGTACTAGACCCGTCATTCAAACTACTGGATAATATTGAAATGGGTAGCGATCCGAACACTATTCCAGAATTTACAATCCGAGGTGGAGGAAGTCTGCAATCGGAATACGAAAATTCACCCAATATGCCAACATTCATCCTAGACGGATTCGAAGTCAATGCTGAAAAGATTTTCGACCTAGATCCCAACAGGGTAGCCTCAATCACCATATTAAAAGATGCCGCCGCAACAGCCATATACGGATCAAGGGCATCAAACGGGGTAGTCGTTGTTGAAACGGTAGAACCACAAGCTGGTAAATTACGATTAAATTATACCTTTTCCGGAGATTTTTCGTTTGCAGATTTAAGTGTCTATGACCTAATGAATGCCACCGAGAAACTGGAATATGAACGTCTGGCAAAATTATACACTCACTCCAACATCGAAATGGGAGACCGATATACAGATCTTTACAATCAAAGATTAAAATGGGTACAAGAGGGTATTGATACAGACTGGCTCAGCAAACCGATAAAAGATCTGGGATTCGGGCACAAACATTTCTTATTAATAGAGGGTGGTGACTCGTCTATCCGTTACGCTCTTTCCGTAAATTACAACAAAACGGATGGAGTTATGAAAAAATCAGGAAGAAGGACCGTAGGAATTGGAAGTAAATTACAATACAACTATAAAAACTTGCGTTTCATCAATGACCTGACATATTCTAACGTGAAGGGTACAAACTCTCCTTACGGTTCATTCACGACCTACACTTATCAAAATCCTTATTTCCATCCGTATGATGAAAACGGGAATGTGAAACAATATCTCTACGAACCGACTCTTGACGGAGATGTACTCGTAACAAACCCGTTATACAATGCTGCCAAAAAAACTCGTAATGAATCCACGTATAGCGAATTTAACAACAATTTTTCGATAGAATGGAATATCATGGAGGGAATGACTTTACGCGGGAAATTCTCCTTAAACAGCAAACAAGAAAGTACCGACGATTTCAAACCGGCTACACACACGGATTTTGCAACGACACAATACAAAGGAAGCTACCAGAAAGGAGAACAAAAAACATTCACGTATGATGCAAACATTGTGTTCAACTATGCCCGCTCATTCATGAAACACAATATAAATTTAGCAGCAGTTTGGAATGTAAGAGAAAGTAACATCGATAGTTATTCTGTTACGGCGGTAAATTACCCCAATGAACAAATGGACCATTTTGGTATGGGAACAGCTTTCCAAGACGGAGCCAAACCTGCAGGAGACTACGAGGTAAGTCGTTTAATGGGATTTGCTGGAAATGTCAATTACGGCTGGGATAATCGCTATCTATTAGACCTTTCCATCCGGACAGATGGCTCCTCTGTATACGGGGCAAATCAACGCTGGGGGACATTCGGTTCTATCGGAATTGCCTGGAATATACATCGTGAAAAATGGTTTGAAAACTCTCGTATAGTAAATAACTTAAAATTACGAGGGTCTATTGGAAGTACCGGAGGACAAAATTTTTATCCTTTCCAGTCCATCCGTATGTTCTCCTACAAAGACGATTTAGTGGACGGTATTACTTACAACGGTAGCATCGGCGCATTATTAAAAAGTTATGGAAACACTGATTTGAAATGGCAGAAAAACCTAAAACGTAACATAGGGCTAGACTTTGCCCTTTTCACAAGTCGCTTGTCCGGTTACGTGAATTTTTATAAAGAGGATTCCAAAGCCTTGCTAATCGATGTTCTATTAGCACCCTCAACAGGTTTTGATTCATACAAAGACAATCTCGGGGAAGTCGAAAACCAAGGAATTGAAACAAACATTCGGGGATCTGTAATCCGGGACACGGGCAAGGAACTACAATGGGATTTATTTGTCAGCCTGATGAGTAACCGGAATCGACTCCTAAAATTAAATGATGCTTTGGCCGCTTACAATCGTATGCAAGATGATAAGGTAAATAATGCCGATGATGACCAAAAAAGTAATCGCCCCGTGGTCCGCTATCAAAAAGGGAAATCCATCAATGCCATTTGGGCTAATGAATCATTAGGAATAGACCCGAATAGTGGACAGGAAATTTTCCTAGACCAACAAGGGAATAAAGTGGATAAATGGAGTACGGACAATTATAAGCCCTTGGGTTGTACAGATCCCGACGTGGAAGGAAGTTTCGGTACAATGTTCATGTACAAAGGATTCCAACTCAATGCCTTTTTCAAATATAGCATCGGGGGCGACATATATAACCAGACATTAGTTGACAAGGTTGAAAACGTCAACCCCAAAAATAACGCCGATCGTAGAGTCTTATATGATCGTTGGAAAGAAGCAGGAGATATCGCCCGTTTTAAAGCGATCGACAACACGGAAACCACGATGCCGACCTCACGTTTTATAGAGAAAGAAAACTACGTACAACTTTCTTCTTTAAGTGTCTCGTATCGTTTCCCGGTAGAAAAATTACGCCGTCTCGGAATGGAATCATTGAAAGTAACGGCCATCGGTAATGATATATTCCGAGCATCGACAGTGAAAATGGAACGAGGAACAGTTTATCCTTTCGCTCGTACCTACACACTCTCCTTGCAGGTTACTTTTTAAACAATGTAATAAATAAAGATACCAAAGTTATGAAAAATATGAAAATCATAATTATCGCCCTTCTCACTTGTTTAACTATGAGTTCATGCGAGAAATGGTTCGATGTATCCCCAAAATCAGACGTGAAGTCGGATGACCTGTTCAAAGATGAAAATGGCTTTTGGGATGTATTGACCGGGGTTTATTCGATCATGGTTACCCCATCGGCTTACGGTAGGGAACTGTCCTTTGGGTACTTGGATGTAATGGCTCAATATTACGATAAAATCACGAGTCAGACACATAACTATTATAAAACAAAAGGATATGATTATACGGATACACAAGAAGAAACTCGTCTAAAATCTATTTGGAAAGGACATTACAAAGCCATTGTCAACTTAAACGTACTATTGGAATACGCTGATAAAAACAAAAACGTATTTGCTTCCGAGCAACACTATCGAGTCGTAAAAGGAGAAGCATTCGGATTGCGTGCATTTCTACATTTCGACTTGTTACGCCTATTCGGCCCCTCGCCTGCCGACGGGTTGGAACAACAAGCTATACCTTACGCAGACACTTACACGAACGTGGCTCAAGCCGCCCTTCCTCTCGGCTCTTTTGTAAATCGGGTCACACAAGATCTGGATTCTGCCCGAATCATGTTAGCTAATTCCGATTGGTTCGGACCGGCATATCAACAACTCTACGAAAAACGTGATTCCACACAAAAAGAACGTCACAGCCGCATGAATTACTTCACGGTAGCAGCATTACAAGCCAGAGCGTACAATTACATAGGAGACAAAGAAAACGCCTTGAAAGCAGTTCATGAAATCATAAATGAAAATACGAAAGAACCTATGGCTCCACTAAGCCTGACAACTTCTGCCAGTGAAAACGACCGATTATTTAAAAATGAAATCCTGTTCCGGTTGAATATTGAAAAGCTAGAGGATGACATCTCTTCATATTTCGGAGAAAATGCAATTGCTTACGGGGTTAGTTCAAGTGCCACTGCATTATGTTTCACTGCCACGAAAGTCTCAAACCTGTACCAAGCTGTTTCGGCCGGAGATGATGACTATCGCCTGAAATTATGGTTCCAACCTACTGATGTCAGCTCATCTTGGATGCCGGCTAAATATAAAAATGCGAAATATATTCCTATCGTAAGATTATCCGAAGTATATTTAATTGCAGCAGAATGTGCCTCCGGAAACAATGGCCTAGCATATCTAAATAAAATCCGGGCACACCGGGGATTGGTAGCTTTAGAAAACATTACGGACCTAGATGCTGAAATTGCCAAAGAGTACCAAAAAGAATTTATTGCTGAAGGACAAATGTTCTTTTATTACAAACGAATGAACCTAGGGCGCATCGGGGTTTTCAGCAACGTGAACCTGACAGATAAAAATAAAGTGTATCAGCTTCCCGTTCCTACCGACGAATTGGACTACGGGAACATGTAATCAAAATAACTTTTAAATGAAAAGCTATGATAAGAAATATAATACTGATATATATATTCACGATCCTTTGTATCGGGTGTCACGAAAATGATCGTTTGATATACACGACAAAACCTTCGGTATTTTTCCCTGACTACGTAACAGGCAAGGATAGCGTGACATATTCATTCCGCATGACGAAAGAGGACAGAGATACCATTTATTTAACAGCTAAACTGGTCGGAAAAAGCTTTGAAACCCGAACCCCGATAGGCTTAAAAATAGACAAAGACCAAACGACTGCCCAAGAAGGAATCTACTACGAAATGGAAGATTCTTACTGGTTTGAACCGGGTAAAGGAGAAATAAAAATACCTATCTACCTGATACAGGGAGGAACAGACATAGATGATGATATATTAACCATAGCACTTCAACTTATCCCGACAGAGGATATTGATGTCGCTTACGAGGATAAATCCCGCGTGTACGTGAGGATCACCAACAAACTTGTAAAACCCAGTTATTGGGAAGATTTGTTGATCATTTACTTTGGTGAATACTCCCAAGTGAAACACGAGAAATGTATCGAGGTAATGGGACACGACTTTCCACTCACGATGGCTGAAATTGCCACATTCCCGGGCAGCTACAGTTATTTTATGACACAAGGAAGAACAGTCTGTTACTATTACGCCACTCACAATGAAGTGGACGAAAACGGGAAAAAAATAGAAGTGTGGGACCCATTTTAATCAAGAATGAACATGAAACGAAATTTACTTATATGGTTTACAATCCTATCTTCTCTTATAGGATGTGTGGATGACAAAAGCAATACTCGAATAGAAGAATTAAACGAAGTTACAATAGGAGCATTACAGGAAAAATATAGTGCGAAACTGGGAAGTTATCTACAAATTCCTCTTCCAATCACAACACGCACCGGTGATGAATCTCAATTAAGTTATGCATGGTATACCTACACTCCTACCACGAGAACACAGGCAGACACGCTAGGTAAAACCAAAGACTTGAATGCCTTCATGGATCCGAAAATTCTGACCCCTGGCGAGGATTATTCCCTAGTCGTAAAGATTACAGATCTATCAACCGGGGTTTATTACCGGAAAAAAATGAAACTGGAAGTACTCTCAGATTTCACGAAAGGAACTCTTCTACTATGTAAAGAAAACGAAAGTTACGCACTCCATTTTATGGTAGACGATGCTGAGAAAACATTTGTAAAAAACATTTTCGAAGCAGCTAACGGAACAAAATTAGAAAATCCGGTACGAGTTTATGCCTTAAATCCCAATAAATACCAACCACAAATGAAAGAGGTTTTGGTGTTATGCGAAAATGAAACGGGCGGTTATTTTCTCAATCCGGTTTCTATGAAAAGTAATCGAACTGTTGAAAGCGCAATAACTTTCAGTCCCGAAACCGGAATCTATTCACCCCAATTACACGTGGAGAGCAGTTCGAGAAGTGTTGACTATTTAATCATCAGCGATCAAGTCTTCAAACGGGGAACAAACATGGGTGCAATGACTTGGGATGCACCAATGGTTGTAGTCGAAGGTTCGACAGAATACAAAATCGGAACCGGAATGGTTCAATCGTCGAGTGGACCCGCTTTCTATGACGAATTAAACGGACGTATTCTCGTGCATAATAACTCAGCATGGAACAAAGCTCCTTTAAAGCAACTAAAAACAGAAACGGGCGATCTGAACTATTTCGATTGCAATAATATGGGAACGAACATGGAGTATTTGGCGGGAGGACTACTTTCCGCAGATAACGAATGTTGGATGTTACTACGTCACAAAGAAAATCAGCAAAATTATCTATTCAAAATAAAGATCACGTCTGATAACCGGGGAACTAGCCTCGCCAAAATAGCCATAACCCCGGAAGTTGCACCTCATCTTCAGGAAGCAACTCATTTCGCTTCGCTTGAAGGAATGAAAGACCTTCTTTTTTATTCGACAGGAAACAGCGTATACGCTATCGCTTTAAGTAATTTACGAGAAGGCGTAACCAATAATCTGGAAGCACAGATTATAAACGGACTAGAAGATGATTTCTCCATCACCGGAATGAAATTAAGTGACATCCTCGTCCCCGATCCAACGCCTGAAAATCCGCTCGCAACCAAAACAACACAACAAATCCGCCTGTATATCCAAGATCAAAAAATATCAGGCAACCAAAAAGGTGGAGTTGCTTATTATGAATTAGGAACCGTTGGAGGAATCCATGCAGATCCGGTATATCGACTATCCGGATTCTGTGATCAAGTAATTGATGTAGAAGAAAAGTACGAATAACATGAAACAAATTATATTATTAATAATGATCTCATTCTCTGTGCAGCTTGCCTCTGCACAGGGGATCATATTCAGTTCCGGTGATTTTGATGATATTGTAAAACAAGCGAAAGAACAAAAAAAAGGTATCTTCGTGGATGTTTACACCTCCTGGTGTGGACCATGTAAAATGATGGCCAAAAATGTCTTCACAAACACCAAAGTGGGAGAATACTACAATACTTCTTTCATTTGTATAAAATTAGATGCAGAAAAGCAACGAGAACACGGTTTTTTCGCAAAATATAAGGCTGGAGGTTACCCTTCTTTTTTCTGGTTAGATGAAAACGGAGACTTACTGGATTTACACGTGGGTTACCTAGAAGCTGAAACATTTATAAAGAAGGGGAAAGAAGCAAAAGAATCGGATTTCCCCAAACAATTAGCTGCAATGAAAGAACGGTGGGACAAAGGGGAACGCTCCATTGAACTCGTCCGTTCTTATGTCTTCAAAAACCTAAGCAAAATCGATCCGGATCAAGCCGAAACCTGTCTAAGGGATTACTTATCCGGACTCTCTCCCGAAGAATTACTCTCGCAAGATGCCTATTCGGTATTAAGGTCCTTTATGCGTTCACCTGACAAGACCATCCGGGAGCAACTCATTCGACATGCTGACGTGTATAAAAAATACGATGATAATTTTTGGATCAATCTCTATCGGGCAATTGTTCGTGTCGGAAGTATCATACATAACGAGAAACCGGAAGAGTACAAACAATACATTACCGAACTAAAAGAAATAGACGTCCCTTTGTCTACCATGTATTGCAACATCTTGGCAATCGAGGAACAGCTCTTTAACCATGAATTCGGAAAAGCAATTCCCGCTATCATACCATTAGTACAAGAATGTGGGGACGAACACCGCTACCTGTATAGTCAGCTTTTTTACACGATGATTATTGCCGATTATTTTCGGAATGCGCCTGTCGTGGATAAAGAAGTTGAAGAGGTGATACGGATTGCCGACCTTGCCATGAAAGCACAGCCTTGTCAAGAGAATTTACTATATCTGGCTGCAGCCCATGCCAAACGGGAGGATTTCAAGCAAGCTTATGCCGTACTGGCAAGTATGCCCATGTTTGAAAAACCCATGTTATCATTGGCCTTATATCGTTACCTAAACTTACCTTTCGTAGGACAAACATATCGATAAAAGAAAGGACTGTCCCAAAAGCCATTTTATTTCAAGAACCCCTCCGTCACTTCGTGCCACCTTCTCTATAAACAGAGGAGGTGCTGGTGACTCTTCCCGAAGACAAGGAGCATTTCAACTCTCCCTTTGTTTATACAGGGAAATCGGCGAGAGCCGATTCGAGACTGCTTGCAGGCTCAATACCCCGAAGCCGGGAGGGTGTTTGAGAAATGACTTTGGGGATAGCCCCTTTTCATCTAATAATAACATACTTTCTTACAATCGTACCTATAAAATCAATCTCCCCAATTAGTACCATAAACTACCGTAATAATTCCCTGTTAAGTAATTAAAGCCGAGACAAAGACGATTTACAGACGAGATAAAGACAAGTCGAACTCGTCTTTATTGTTATCATATTTAATCCACATACCCCCTATCTGCATTTATTTTTCTATTATATCGGTTACAAAACTGATATTAAAAGCGATTAAACCAGCCTGAACAACTCCTATATACGTAAACAAACAACTAAAAATTGATATAATAGCTTGTAATAAATCAAAAAAATCATACCTTTGTATTAAGGATTGAGCGGAGAGCCGCCATAAATCCGATTATGATGTTGAGGTTAAAATGTTCATTTTCCAGAAGTAGCGATTCAGACATAATGTCAATGGAAAATGGGATTGCAACACTCACGTTTGTTACACGTATATTCTTTTCAGAATTATACTTATAGCGGCGTGGGGTTGCTTTTTTCATGTTGACAGATCGCTACTTCCATGAATTAAGTCAATCCCGAGCCGTTATGCCATACTCCGGATTGACTTGCTCGGTCCGGATTTTTTATTGACCGGGATATAAAAAACAGGAATAGCCGGAACCTGCATTGATCCGGCTATTTTCCCCTGTTGCTTTTTGCCCCAACATCAAATAAGACAATTTAGAATTTTCATCGTTGACTTGGTTCAAACCAACACGAAGTCCGGACTTACATTTCACAATTGCAACCAGTGAAAAGACTTCGTGCAGGAAGGGGGACGATCCATTTTCCCCCTTCCTATTTCTATTACAGAATCTTCGTAGAAGCATCAATCTCGACGCTCGTCCCACATTGCTCCACGGGTAAACTAGGGATAAACTATGACAAATGCCAAGTAATGACAAGGCAAAAACACGACAAATACATGAGAGATTGTTCTTGCTATGTTCATGCTATGAAGATGCCGTGTTCTTGTCATAGCCTATCGATAGACAAAGGATCGCCAACGGGATAATATAGCACGAACTCCCTCCCCCTTCGGGTAGGGACTGTCCCAAAAGTCTTGCCTGTATTTGCCAACTACCCCCTCCAGCTCCCCCTTACACAGGGGGAGAGCTGATTACCAAGCAGTTTCTCCCCCTGTGTAAGGGGGAGTTAGTGGGGGTAGTTGTTTAAAATTGACTTTTTAGACAACCCCAGCTGGGAAACTCTCCCTCTTCGGGAATTATTTCTAATCCTATAACCTGTGTAATAAAATCAAGGCGTTAGCATTTGCCTCACAACCGCATATAAGCATCAATCTCCCGGAACTGATCGGACGAATAATCCCCCAGCAGGTGTTTCGCGAAGTGGAACCACATCTTCCGTTGATAGAAAGCCTGTTGTATGCCCATAAAACCGTGAGCTTGTCCCGGCAGGATTACCAAGTCAAAATTCTTTCCCGCTTTCAACAATGCATCTGCCATACGCAAGGTATTCGCCGGATGCACGTTATTATCCACGTCACCCGTCACCAGCATCAAATACCCTTTCAAATTCTTCGCCAGCTCGATATTCGTCGGGATTTTCGTCTCGAACTTGATCTTCTCCACGGAAATCGTGGTATCTTTCCCCGTGATGGAATCTTTCACGGTTTTCTTCTCGAAAGATTTAACCTCCCGAACCCCGTGATGCGTCTCTCCCCACCATTGGTTATAAATATTATTGTCATGATTTCCCGCCGACGAAACAGCCGCCGTGTAGAAATCGGGATAAGTACATAATGCTGCGGTAGACATGAAACCTCCACCGGAATGTCCGAAAATACCCACCTTGGACTTATCAATAAAAGAAAAACGATCAGCCAACTGCTCTATACCACACTTATCATCCGCCAACGGGTAATCCCGCAAATTATTATACCCGAACGTGTGATACCATTTATCCCGCATCGGGCTACCTCCCCGGTGACCGAAAGTCACTACCACGAAACCGACTTGTGCCAGACCAACATTATAAGCTGCCGTCACGGAAAACTCCAACGGAATCGCCTCGGTTTGCGGTCCGGGATAAACATACGAAATAATCGGGTAACGCCGGGTTGAGTCGAAGTCAAAAGGCTTCCACATAAAACCGTACAAATCCGTATGCCCATCGGCAGCCTTCACCGTGAAAGGCTCCGGCATCTTCCATCCAGCCTCGTAAAGCCGGGTCAAATCGGGTGAGGCCAATTCCAGAATCACCTTTCCCTTGTTATCCCGCAACACGCTCCGGGGTTCCAAGTCCGCACGGGAATAATTATCCACGAAATAACGTCCCGACTTCGAAAAATAAGCCTCATGAGTGGCCTGTTCGGGAGTCAGCACCTCCACTTGACCATTCCCGTCAATCCGGGCTTTATTCACCCGGGCATAGTAGGGACATGCCCCCTTCTCCTGCCCGTAAGCCCCGAAATAAATGGTGCGTCCCACGGTATCAATCTTAACCATCTTCCCGGCCGTCCAGTTCCCGGAAGTAATCGCGTTCTTCAGATTTCCCTCGCCATCGTAATGATAGAAATGCCCGTGACCCGTTCTCTCCGACCACCAAATAATATCTTCCCCCTCGTTCAACAAGGAAAGATGGAAGAAATCATTATTGAAATAAGGCTTACTAATCTCGTTAATCAACACCTTCACCTCCCCCGTTTTCAAATCCACCTTACAAAAATCAATCTCGTCACAAGTTCTCTTTTTGCGCAGGAAATAAAGACTGTTGACCTTTTTTCCCGGGGTAAATAATCTCAACGTCTGATCCGGCCATTTCTCAACCGGCACTTTGATCAATTTCTTATCGGTCGTGTCCACCAAGAATAACTCCTCGTGTTGCACCTCCTGATCCCCAGCCATCACGTACTCATACTCGTTCAACGTCGGACGGGAACTCAAATTATTAACCACATAAAGCGTTTTGATCTTTCTCCGGTCTGAGCGACGCACGTAAAAGCGTTCAGAATTCTCGAACCAAGTCACCCGGGCAGATACCCGTTTACTCGTGGTATCCGTATCACCGTAGGCATAGGAGTATTTTAATTCTCCGTCCGTCGTGATCTGGGTTTCCACGGAATCTTTCACGGAAAGCATATACAGGTTATGACTTTTCGCGTAAACGATATAAGTACTATCCGGAGAATACGTTCCCTCCAGCCCGTTCGATTTCTTGGGAGTTGTATCCGGTTTCTTCCGGGCAGAATCTATTTTCACCAACCGATTGGTATAAATGTTATATTCGAAACGGAAAGTATCCACCTCGAACTTCAATGTTTTCTCATCTTCTTTAAAAACCAATGCCCGCACAGGTAGTTCTTTATAATTCACCGGTCCGTGGGTATACTTGCTGATCTCGGCAGTCATAAATTCCCGATCGAATAACTCCCGGTGAATCCTCGCCTTCGGGTCAACGAAATAATAACGGGTTCCATCGCCCGTTTTGTAACTATACCAAAACTTATCGCTTTCCTTCAAAAAACGAGGACTTACTTTCGTTGATCCTACCAGTTTTTCCGCGTTCCCACGCATAAAACGTTCGGCTTCTTTGTAATTGGCTTTCTGTGCAAACCCGGCCAGCACGAAAAGGCAGGGCACGAACCATAAAAAACATTTGATCATCATTTATTCCTTTAAATTTGTTCTATTGGTCTTTGTGAAAGCGAAATTAATTATATCCTCCCAAAGATTACCTTTCTATCGAAATCTTAATAAATATTTAACAGATTCAGATTATTTAAACTAATCATCTTCTACACAAACGTTTGAATATGCTACAAAACATAACCTCTGACGCCACGATTTCATTTTTTATAGCTATTTTTGCACGTGTATAAACATGCTAATATTTTCATTTACTTTAAATAAACAGGACAAGGTGATGGAAGTTTTCCCGATAGATAAAAAAGTAGAGCAACTCTTTAAAGAAGTCAGCCGAAGAATATTCCGGTTACAAAACGGAAGAAGTCTTGACAGCATGGAACGGATAGGAGCTGACACGCGGGGACAGATCGGGGCAAGTTACCTCTCTCTCAAAAATCTGGCCGGACAATACCAACCCGATTTAAGATTGGCACAACTATTGTGGGGAACAAAGAAACGAGAAGAACAAATCGTTGCCTGTTTTTTATTCCCGGTTCAAGAGTTGATTACAGAAAAAATTACTCAATTATTACAATACTGTTACAACTTCGAGATTGCGGAATATTTCGGGACATTGGTTCTTTCGAAACGGGAAAACGTGGAACAAATGGTAAATGAATATTTAAATTCCGATCATCCCTATCTTCAAGTCGCGGCACTAACCGCCATCGGCAGGAGCCGGATTGATCGAAAACTAAACTCCCCATTCACCGACAGTTACATTCTAAACATAGATCGTAACAAGTTCACGGACACGAACGTACAAAAGGTATACGATCGTGTAAGCATATGCTTGAGAGAATAGGAAAACAAGAACGTGTTAATAAAACATAAACGGACAAGGGAAAGGAGAAATTGGTTCTTTTATATCAAAATGTTTCCTACTTTTGTGCCGAATTAAAGAAAAAAAGAATTAATTAATTTCTAACATAAATTTATTGCTATGGCAAAATTAGATTTAAGTATTTATGGAATCACGGATGTGAAAGAGATCCTTCACAATCCCTCATATGAAGAATTGTACAAGGCAGAAACAGACCCGAAACTGGAAGGGTACGAAAAAGGATATTTGACCGAGCTTGGCGCAGTTAACGTGATGACCGGAATCTACACCGGACGTTCACCGAAAGATAAATTCTTTGTAAAGAACGAGGCCAGCGAGGATTCTGTATGGTGGACTTCTGACGAATACAAGAACGACAACAAACCTTGTTCGGAAGAAGCATGGGCAGATTTGAAGGCAAAAGCCGTGAAACAATTGTCCGGCAAAAAACTGTACGTGGTTGACACGTTCTGCGGGGCCAACGCAGGTACCCGTTTGAAAGTTCGTTTCATTATGGAAGTTGCATGGCAAGCTCACTTCGTGAAGAACATGTTCATCCGCCCGACAGAAGAAGAATTGGCGAACTACGGGGAACCGGATTTCGTTTCTTTCAACGCTGCAAAAGCTAAAGTTGAAAACTTCAAAGAATTAGGCTTGAACTCCGAAACAGCTACCGTTTTCAACTTGAAAACCAAAGAGCAAGTAATCTTGAACACTTGGTACGGTGGTGAGATGAAGAAAGGTATCTTCTCTATCATGAACTATCTGAACCCGTTACGCGGAATCGCATCTATGCACTGTTCTGCCAACACGGATATGGAAGGTAAGAACACCGCTATCTTCTTCGGTTTGTCAGGAACAGGTAAAACGACCTTGTCAACTGACCCGAAACGTCTTTTGATCGGTGACGACGAACACGGATGGGATGATGAAGGCGTGTTCAACTACGAAGGCGGATGCTACGCCAAAGTTATCAACTTGAGCAAGGAAGCCGAACCGGACATCTATAACGCCATCAAACGTGACGCTTTGTTGGAGAATGTTACCGTGGACGCTAACGGAAAGATCGACTTCAATGATAAATCAGTTACCGAAAACACTCGTGTTTCTTACCCGATCTATCATATCAAGAATATCGTGAAACCGATCTCTAAAGGTCCGGCTGCACAACAAGTTATCTTCTTATCAGCTGATGCGTTCGGAGTATTACCTCCGGTATCTATCCTGACCCCGGAACAAACGAAATACTATTTCTTGTCCGGATTCACTGCAAAATTGGCCGGAACGGAACGCGGTATCACTGAACCGACTCCTACTTTCTCGGCTTGTTTCGGTGCAGCATTCTTGTCATTACACCCGACAAAATATGCAGAAGAACTGGTTAAGAAAATGGAGAGAACAGGAGCAAAAGCATACTTGGTAAATACCGGATGGAACGGAACCGGGAAACGTATCTCCATTAAAGATACTCGCGGTATCATCGACGCTATCTTGGATGGCTCTATCGACAAAGCCCCGACCAAAACAATCCCGTTCTTCAATTTCGAGGTTCCGACCGCGTTGCCGGGAGTTGATCCGAAGATCCTTGACCCTCGCGACACATACAGTAACGCCAGCGAATGGGAAACCAAAGCAAAAGATTTATCAGAACGTTTCATCAAGAACTTCAAGAAGTTCGAAGGAAACGAGGCCGGAAAGGCATTGGTTGCCGCAGGTCCGAAATTATAATTCCAGGATTAGAACAGCAAAAAAGCACTTCGCAAGGAGTGCTTTTTTTATTACCCTTCTCTCACCCATCATCATATCTTCCCTTACATCCGTTCGTTAAGGCTATTACCTCTCTTCGTTATCTCTCCGTTCCTAGATAGTATAACGGAGAGATAACGAAGAGATGCGAGCTAATTTACTGATTATCAATAATTAAAATTCTTCCCATTGATAATACACCTTAAAGAAATATTCTAAAATTTTTCCACGCTTTGAAGGAATTTTAAAATTTTATCGTACATTCGCACCAGTCATAAATAGATATAATACATTCAATATAGTACCACTTTCACAATAATTATAAATGCAATTCACATAACACCATAGACATTTTAATTGAAACAACATATTGTTATATACTCCTTTAAATGCAAGCAAAACAATGCAACAATCGACATGCAAATACCCTGATTTAAACCACAACCTGTTGGAACAATTCAACAAAAGAGAGGAAGACGCTTTTTGTTTTGTTTATGAACATTTCTATAATGAATTATATTACTTTGCCTCCAAATTATTTTTAGACAATACAGTTCTACCTTATGACGTTTTACAGGATATTTTTTTGAACGTTTTGGAGAACAAAAAACAGTTCGAATCTTTTGACCTGTTGAAATCCTATTTGTATTTATCTATCCGCAATCGTTGGAAAAATGAACATAAACACACCGTGGCAGCCCAACGTTACACTGCCCAGAGTTTCGATGAAAAAGAAGACAATATCCTGTCAAATATTTTCGAGTCAGAAACATTAGCCATTTTATACAATCACCTGAAACTTCTTCCCCCGGAATGTGCCAAAGTCATGAGACTTTCTTTAGAAGGACATAAAAACCCGGAAATAGCTGAGATCTTATCCATCTCGATTAACACGGTCTATGCTCAAAAACAGAAAGCACTAACCGTTCTAAGGAACAAATTGTCGAAGGATATGTTCGTTATTTTATTATTCTCCCTTTTTTTACACGGGGAATAATCCACTTATTTCTAGAGAGTTATCACAAATACATATTTTTTTTCAAAATAATGCCCTTTTGCGTAATTAATTTTCAAACCGATGTTGTTTCTATTATAAACAGGCGGGAGGAAACAAATTAATTTACGGAAAGATGGATTTGTATTTAAAAGCAAGAAAATTAGCACAGGAAAGGGCACAACAAATTATCGACGGAATAAAACCGGATGAATATTTCGTGGAAAATGACGAATGTAAAGAAACAATATATTTACTTTCTGATCCGGAACAAAGAACCATTCTATTAAAGAAATTTGACCAGAATGAAAAACAAAAAGCCGTAGCCTCTCTGAGAAGTTATATACGGTGGAAAAGACGCCGCCGAATAATACGTAACAGCAATAAAATTGCGGCAATCCTAGTATTGGTAATAGGGATTGCTATCACATTCTATTCCCCCTCTCCCACCAATTTACAAACACGGGAACCGGATGGTTATCTTACACCGGGGAAACCACAGGCAACTTTAATTCTGGCAAACGGGCAAGAGATTAAATTAGACCGAGAACTTGAATTGAAAGAAAAAAATACGGCTATCCTGAACAAAAAATCAGGGGAGGTTGTTTACACGCCCGACTCCGGAAATGTTGAAATACAACAATACAACACCATCAAAGTACCCCGTTACGGAGAATACTCGGTTGTCCTGTCAGACGGGAGCCGGATAAAATTAAACTCGGAAAGTGAACTTCGTTATCCTGTTGTTTTCACGGGAGAACAGCGAGAGGTGTATTTGAAAGGGGAAGCTTATATGGAGATCTCCAAAGATCAAAAACCGTTTATCGTACACGCGTATGACACCAGAATAAAAGTATACGGGACCTCTTTTGATGTAAACAGCTACAATCCGGATGAAATTCGTATTGTGTTAGTGCAGGGGAAAGTAGGGATTCACCACTCAAAGATGCAAGAAGTAATCCTGTATCCCAATCAGTTGGCACGGGTCTCTGAAAAAGAAGGAATTGTCGTCAAAGAAAATATCAATGTCAATTATTATATCGCTTGGCAGGAGGGATATTTTGCTTTTGAGGAGGAACGTCTCGAAGATATTATGACGACACTTTCACGCTGGTACCGGATGAAAGTAATATTTGAAAATCCACAATTAAAAGATATTCGTTTTACCGCTTCGGTTCAAAAAGAAGAAAACATCAGCAAGCTACTGAATCAATTCGAACTGACCCGTACCGTATCATTCAATATCATTGAAAATCAAATTTTTATAAAGTAATATTTTAAATCAACACAATTTATCAAACTACAGTCAAAAGCTGTCAGTAAAGGGAGTTTTAACACTAATACAAAAGCTATGAAAAATTATCAGTCGGGATTTTATATCCGAAACAATCATTTGAAAATACTCTTTCTGATGATTTGTATGGTGACTCTGGCACTTTCGTTACGAGCCAACGTAACCGCCCAGACAAAAATCAACTTAAACCTTAAAAGTGTCACATTCAATGATTTGTTTCTGGAGATTCAGAAACAAACAAAAATGAATTTCGTTTTTAACGCCGACCAATTGAAAGAAGTAGGCAAAATCGATCTGACAGCAAAAGATGAAAGTATCAATAGTTTATTAGAAAGAGTATTGACTCCGTTCTCTTTCACTTATGTCATAGAAGGAACAACCATTGTTATTGTTAGAAAAGACAAGGAGAACCGGGCACAGGAACAACCGAAAATGATTACCATTCGAGGTAAAGTTACAGACTCGGACGGCAACGCCCTAATCGGAGCCACGATACGGATAAAAGGTACTGCTATCGGAACGGCAACCGACGTGAACGGCGAATATAAACTAAGCGTACCCACCGAACAGAAAGAATTACTGGTAACTTACATGGGGTATATTGACCAAGTGGTGAAAGTGAACGGAAGAACCGTTATCAACATAATCCTGAAAGAAGACCGCAAGGAAATGGAGGAAGTGGTAGTCACCGGATACCAAAGCGTGAGACGGGAACGTTTGACGGGTAGTACGAAAACAATCACGGCAAGAGAAATGGAAGGGAAAGGGCTAACCTCCGTGGAAGAAGCATTGAGCAGCACCGTTGCCGGTTTGAACATGATCAGTACCGGCCGACCGGGACAAGACGCCAAGATTCAGATCCGGGGAATCAATTCATTAAACGGAAGCACGGAACCCATTTGGATTGTTGACGGAATGCCCATGCAAGGAGAAATTCCGAATATAAAAATCGGATCAGCCGATTTACAGTCAACGATCTTCACTTCCGGTATCGGGAACTTGTCTCCCAACGATATAAAATCCATTACAGTACTGAAAGATGCAGCAGCCACGGCCATTTACGGAGCCCGGGCAGCCAACGGGGTTATTGTCATAGAAACAAAACAAGGATTAGTCGGAAAAACCCGTTTCAATTTCTCCTTGAATTACGGTATTACAGAACGGCCTGTAAATAATATACACATGATGAATACCGCCCAAAAGATTCAATTCGAACGGGAGTTTGCCACAGATGAAGCCTCCTGGTTATATGAACCCGGGCAGGTGATGAATATTTTAAGAATGAGAGACATGGGGAAATACACGACCGAGGAAGCCGAAGCGAAAATTGCCGAACTGGGAAAAATTGACACGGACTGGTTTAAAGAGATATTCAGAACAGCTATCTCCCAGCAATATAATTTCAGCATGTCCGGAGGTTCTGAAAAAACACAACATTACACTTCCGTAAATTACCTGACGGAAGAAGGTACTGTTCCCAATAACACATACAGCCGTCTAGGAATGAGTAGCAAGATCACCCATTCCCCTTCCGAAAAAATTCGGATTACCGGAGGTTTGAGCGTGACTTATAAAAAGGACCAGATAACAGCCAGCTTGGTAAATCCGTTGGAATACGCCATGTATGCCAATCCTTACGAACGTCTCTATAACCCGGACGGTTCTTATGCATCCGATATTACTTACGCCCCAAATTCAAGTTCATTACATCCCGGTTTACAGTGGTCTACTTTCAATATCATGAAAGAAATCAAAGAGAACACCCAAAACACCCGGTATATTGATGCAGATATTTCGATGAAAGTGGAATGGGAGATTATCAAAGGGTTAATGTTTACCACACATGGTATTTATAACGTCAATTCCAACCATGACCGGACGGTGGAAGGTCCCGGAACCTACACGAATTACAAGAACAATTGGTATCAAAGCATGCTCGGTTGGTCGGGTGAAATGGACCCGGATATGGCGCAAGGTTCTTTGCGGGAAAGTACTTCCTACTCGAACAGTTACACGCTAAAAAATACTTTATCCTATTCAAAAGATTTCTTGGATACCCATTTCTTGAATTTATTCATCGGTCAGGAGATCATGGAACGACAAAGTAAATCTTTCTATAACTATTCCCCGATATTCGATGAGGAACACAACATCATCGGATTTCCCGAACTAACAGGCATAGCACAATCGGACATCAATTTATTGGAATTAGGAAATACGGGTAAAGAAGTTTCCCGTTTGTCTTCCTTCTATGCCAATCTGTCCTATTCATACAAGGATCGTTATATAGTAACCGGGTCCATGCGTTATGACGGTTCGGATGTAATCGGAAATAAAAATCAGTTTACTCCTTTATGGAATGTAGCTTTACGGTGGAATGTACACAAAGAACGTTTCTTGGAAACAGTATCATGGATAAACATGTTATCATTCCGGGGCGGCTTCGGTTATACCGGAAGTATCGATAAAAATGCCCTTCCTTTTCTGGTTTATACTTTAAATAAAAATATAAAATACGACGGTCAACTTGTTCCCCAATCATTCACTTACCCGAATCCCAATATCAAATGGCAGACCAAAAGAGATATGAATGTCGGTTTAGACCTGTCATTATTCGATTACCGGGTAGAGTTGAACTTGAACTATTATTACAATATTACCCGTGATGTACTGGATAAAAAACATTTGGCAATTTCTTCCGGACGAGAGGAAGCAACAGCCAACGTGGCGAACCTGCACAATAAGGGTATTGAAATTGACTTGGGCATAACTTTATTGAAAATGAAAAGATTACAATGGTTTGCCAATTTCAATATAGCCTACAATAAAAATACAGTAAAAGATACTTACTACAAAAGCGTGGATGACCTACCCACAAAAATTTCCCAGGAAGAAGGACACCAATTTGTCGAAGACAAACCGGCAGGAGGCTGGTACGGTTACCGGGTAGCAGGAATAAACCCCATGACCGGGACTACACTGGTACATAAGAATAGCAACGACGCTACTTATGACATGGCGACTAATTTCTACGATATTCCCGGAGACATGGTAAGTTACTTGGGAGACTCCAATCCACATTATGTAGGAGGCTTCTCCACGACAGTAAATTTCAGGCAATTTGTATTCTCCGCCAATTTTGAATTCAAAACGGGCCACATGATCCGTTCGTTCAACACGTTTAAAGACCCGGACAGCCAGAACCGGCACGTAAACGATTTGAATCGCTGGCGGAAACCCGGAGACATCACCAATGTTCCCCGTCTGACTCAATTGAAAGGACTCTATACTTTCTATATGTTCGATTGGGGGTTGGAAAAAGGAGACTATCTGAAGTGCGGCTATGTATCATTAGGGTATAACTTACCACTTGAATGGCTTGAAAAGATAGGGTTCAACTCCGCCCGTCTGAGTTTCACGGCTAAAGATTTATTTACAATCACAAGCTACAAGGGAATAGATCCTTTGTTAATGGGTGAATTTGGTTATCCGAATTCCCGGAAATATACATTTACATTGAATTTTGGATTCTAAAAAATAATGAAGATGAAAAAAATAATAATATGCCTCTGGGCACTCATCGTTTGCTGCTGGGGATGTGAGGATTATTTGAATGTCAAACCGTCAAATGTTCAAGCTATCCGGACTTATGACGAAGTAAAAGCTTTACTGGGTGGACATTTACGTATGTATGCCGAGCCCGATTACGACAATCTGGAGGGAACTTCTATCCCCTATATCGAAAATGACATCTGGACCTTCCTCCACTTTTACGGGGATGACATTGACGTGGACACCTACGTTAAAAACCGCTATATATTCGGGAATATAAAGAATTTGTACGTGGAATCAGCGAACTGGAAAAACACGACACAACCGGGAGTCATCTGGAAAGCCTATTACTCGAATATCGGTTTCTTTAATACGATTATTGATGAATTGAGCCGGGTTGAGGCTTCCAAGGAACAAGCCGATATTATTCGTTGTGAAGCAAAAGTGTTACGGGCTTGGCATCTATTCAAGTTAATGCAATACTTTTCCCCTTACCACTTAAATAAATACGGATTACCCGTCAATCTGGATGCCCAAAAGGTAGCAGAATACGACGCCTCACGCAAGACTCAGGAAGAGGTTTACCGGATAATCATTTCCGACCTGACGGAATGTGTGGAATGTACGACCGAACCTCGATCTACCTACAATGTTTTCTATGACAAAAACATCATCCATGCTATCTTAGCCCAAGTATTCCTTTATAAAGGGGATTCGGGAGCCAAAGCCGATGACGATTACGAAAATGCTGCATCACACGCAAAATCTGCCTTGGAAGCATTAAAATTACAATCCACCGAGGATTATGAGCCTTTCCCGGTATATAACGAGGTACTTGGGATTTCAAAAGAGGCTCCGCATGCTTTAATGGTTGACTTTAGGTCTGCCAACGAATTACGATTTATTGTCGGAAATCCTAAATCCGCATCACAAAATCTGTATTCTTCAGCCAGTCTTTACGCATTATTTAAAGATAATGATATTAGAAAAACAAAGTTCTTCAATGACAAGCAGGTAATTACTAAATACATGAATATCGCAACCGGATATGTTTCAGTAGAACTCTATCAATTCTGGTCTGCTGCCGAAATGTACCTGATCATTGCAGAGAGCTATGCCCGTTCCGGTAATGAATCGGAAGGAAAGAAATGGTTGGAGGATTTTCAAAAACATCGGTATTCAAATTATAACGGTTATCAAGGAAATGACCTTTTACAAGAGATATTGAATGAACGTCGCCGGGAATTCTGTTATGAATATGATATGCGTTGGTGTGACCTAAGCCGATTACAGACAGGCTGGACCCGTAGTTCTTATGAAGATGCCGAACATCCTACTTATACTTTGGAGGACAACGATTATCGTTTCACGCTGCCGATACCCGTGAAAGAGGAATTACAATATAACGACATCGAACAGAATCCAGGATGGCTGATTGTTACAGAATAATTAATAGTTTAAGAATTTGACATCATGAAAAATATCAGTTTTTTTATCATCATAATTTGTTTTTTATGCACAGCCTGCGAAAAACAAGAATATGAATCTTACAAAATCGAGGCTCCGCTAAATATCGTACGCCTAAGCTTGAGTCCCAACAGCCCCGTGCTGATAGCTGACGGCACCGCCGAATTAAAGTTTATCGTAAAAGCTTTCTGTGCAGTTGAAAATACCCGTTTGATACAGAAAGAAGTAGACGGAGAAATAAACCTGATCGAGAAAACTTATAGAGACACGATAGAAGTTTCTGCCGAACAGCTTGACTCGAGTCAAATAAAAATCTACCAAAAAGACGGCACTCCCGTGGATTGGACCTTTAAAACTACCGATCTTTCAGAAGATACACTGGTATTCCTGGCTTCATACCAAGGGTTTGAGTCTACACCCAGGAAAGTTGCTTTACGTCCGGCCCCGACCGATGTGTTTGAACCCATTACGGTTCCCGTAATATTTCACATCGTTGTGCCCCGTAGCCAAGCAAATGCCTATGCAAGTATTCATGCCGAAGATATTGAGAAATTGATTGACCGGGTTAACCGAGTTTTTAAAAACGAAATCATTCATGCTCCTTCTTCTATCGATTCAAAAATCACGTTTGAACTGGCTACTCATGATCCCAAAGGAAACGAACTAAAAGAAAAAGGAATCAATCGAGTGGAAGTCAGTGATGAGACAAGTATTAATAGTTATATTAAAAGTTATCTGATTTGGGATATAAATCACTATCTAAATATTTATATCTCCGAATTCACAGAAGACCAAGTGAACTTACCCGCATATATTTTAAACAATGGCAGTCATTTGGAAATGGGCGATCGGTATATCAGAACCGTTAATAACATTTCTGATGCAAAATATTATAGTTTCAATGAAGTTGCTATCGGGATTACCAGAAGCACCTATTATTCAATGGTTCAAGACAATAAGGGACTCGAAGACGCTTTAGGAATTTTCTATGGACTTTTCCCCACATACTACGGAATAGGAGTCGGAGAGCTAGACGATTTCTGCGATGATACTTACACGGCCGCTTACTCAAACATGAGCCTTGAAAAATGGACGTATCAAGAGGACGGGAATCATCTTTACAAAAACGGTAACGAAATTTACTACAATTCTTACCAGATTATGGATGTTTATGGGCCCGCTTACACGATAACCTATGATCAAGTAAAACGTATCCGCACGGTGATTGAAAATTGTCCTTTCCGGATGATGAGAAAATAAAGAACAGATACAAGTAAGTAAATCCTTACAAACGAAAGAGGTGTGGTAGAGTACCACACCTCTTATATTTTAATGCTTTGGATTTTTATCCCATATAGCCTTTCATGACACCCCGTTTGCTGTTACGCACGAACATAATGATCTCGTCACGTTCTTTGGATGCCGGCATCTCGGCCTCGATTCGTTCCACCGCATCAGAGTTGTTCAACCCGGATTGGAAAAGTATCCGGTATATATCCTGAATCTCGTTGATCTTTTCGTTCACGAATCCGCGACGGCGCAAACCGATCGAATTCACTCCCGCATAGGATAAAGGCAATCTCCCGGCTTTCACGTAAGGAGGCACGTCCTTACCAATCAAAGAGCCGCCTTGAATCATCACGTGACGACCGATATGTACGAACTGATGCACGGCAGACATTCCACCGATAATAGCGAAATCATCCACAACGACCTCTCCGGCTAACTGACAAGCATTCGTGATAATGCAATTATCCCCGATCTCGCAGTCATGCGCGATATGCACGTAGGCCATGATCAAACAATTGCTCCCGACTTTAGTTACGCCCTTAGCGGCAGTACCTCTATTTATAGTCGCACACTCCCGGATGGTCGTGTTATCACCAATCTCGACGATGGTCTTCTCTCCCTTGAATTTAAGATCCTGAGGAATGGCAGAAATAACAGCCCCCGGAAAAATCTTACAATTTTTCCCGATATGCGCTCCCTCCAGGATAGTGACATTCGAACCAATTCTTGTTCCCTCCTCAATGACAACATTCTTATCAATTGTCACGAAAGGCTCAATCACCACGTTATCCGCGATCTGAGCTTCAGGATGAACATAAGCTAACGGTTGTTTCATTCGTTTTTTTATTTAATTACAATATAATAGTTACATTTTAAGTACAAGCTTATCACTATTTTTTCGTTTTTGCAACCTGGGCCATGAATTCTCCCACTTCACAAACTAACGTTTTACCGACAAAAGCGTACCCTCTCATCGTCACGATCCCGCGACGGATGGGAGCAATCTTTACCAGCTTGAAGACCAGCGTATCGCCCGGAACAACTTTATGACGGAATTTGATACCATCTATTTTCACGAAATACGTGGAGTAATTCTCCGGGTCCTCCACCTGATTCAATACCAGAATCCCCCCGCACTGCGCCATCGCCTCCACGATCAGCACTCCCGGCATCACCGGTTCTTCCGGGAAGTGTCCCACGAAGAAAGGCTCGTTCATGGTAACGTTCTTGCAACCGATCACGATGTCATCCGTCACCTCATAAATCTTGTCAACCAACAGGAAAGGAGGACGATGAGGCAACAAGGCTCTCACCTTATTCACATCCATCAACGGTTCGGCTGTCGTGTCCACGTCAGGACGAACATCTTCTCTCTCCGCCTGCGTGATGGCCTTACACATTTTCTTGGCCAAGCTGGTGTTTGCTTTATGACCCGGTCTCTCCGCGATAACACGTCCTTTGATAAAACGCCCGCATAAAGACAGATCCCCGATAACATCCAGCAATTTATGACGAGCCGGTTCATTGTCAAAGTACAGGTCCAAATTATTCAAAATACCCTGTTTCACCTCGATAGAATCGTGGTTGAACAGTTTAGCCAGACGGTTCACCTCTTCTTGAGAAATTTCACGATCAACGATCACAATCGCGTTATCCAAATCCCCGCCTTTGATCAGATTGTGCTGCAAAAGCATTTCCAACTCGCGCAGGAATACGAATGTCCGACACGGGGCAATCTCTTTCGCAAAATCGGTTACTTGCTCAGAATAAGTAGCATACTGCATTTGCAAGTAAGGAGAATCGTAAGCAACGACCAAATTTATATTATAGTCGGTATCCGGCAATAACGTGATTTTCGTCTGCCCGTCCTCGCTACAAAATTCCATTTGCTCTTTCACGGTAAAGTAGCGTCTATCCGCTTTTTGTTCTTCAAAACCTACTTTCTCTATCTCTTCCACGTAATATTTAGCACTACCGTCCAAGATCGGGAATTCTTCCCCGCTTAACTCGATCAGGCAGTTGTCAATTCCACTCCCGTAAAGAGCTGCCATCGCATGCTCCATGGTGAACACGCACACGCCGTCTTTTTCAAGGCAACTGGCACGATCCATTAATTTTACATATTCAGCCAAAGCTGGAATTTCAGGAGTCCCCTCCAAATCCATTCGACGTATTCGATAGCCAAAGTTCTCTTCAGCTGGCTTAAAGGTCGCGGTCACCTGTTTCCCGGTGTGCAAACCTTTTCCATTCAAAGAAAATTCACTCTTTAAAGTTCTTTGCTTTACTGACATTTTATTCTGATTTTAATTTATTTACTTCTTTCTCTAAATCTTTTATTTGCCCGTATAGCTCCGGTAATTTACGGAACATGACATAACATTTCTGGTATTTCGGATAATCGAATGCAGGCGATCCGCGCAGGACAGATTTTTCCGGTATGTTGGAAGTGATACCACTCTGGGCAGCAATCTGCGTCCCCGACCCGATATTCAAGTGACCGACAATACCCACTTGCCCGCCGAACACGCAGTTCTCACCGACTTTTGTAGTCCCGGCAATCCCAGACTGGGCAGCGATAACCGTGTTACCACCCACCACCACGTTATGTGCAATCTGGACTAAATTATCGAGTTTAACTCCTTTTTTAATAATCGTAGAACCCATGGTGGCCCGGTCGATACAAGTATTCGCCCCGATCTCCACGTCGTCTTCCAGCAACACGTTACCGATCTGCGGGATTTTCTTGTAATGATCACCTTCCGGAGCGAATCCGAAACCGTCAGCTCCCAGTACCACTCCGGCATGAAGGATACAGGATTTCCCGACCACGCATCCCGTGTAAATCTTTACCCCGGCATAAATAATCGTGTTATCCCCGATAACCACACCGTCACCGATATAGGCCTGAGGATATATTTTCACGTTATTCCCGATTTTCGCACCTCTCCCTATATATGCAAATGCCCCGATGTAAGGTTTTTCCCCGATCGTGGCACTATCACTGATATAAGACGGTTGTTCAATTCCTACTGGTTTCGGCTTCATATCATCATACATTTGCAGCAATGTTGCAATGGCATCATAAGCCGATTCCACCCGGATCAAAGTACAGGAATACTCGTGCGTGGGTTCGAATGTTTTATTCACTAACACGATCGATGCTTGCGTCGTGTAGATATAATGTTCGTATTTAGGATTAGCTAAAAAAGCCAACGTTCCCGGCTTTCCTTCCTCTATTTTAGATACGTTATTTACAGAAATCTCGGGGTCTCCATCGACAACCCCGCTTAATAGAGCTGCTATGTCCTTTGCTTTAAACTCCATAATTCAAAAAATTTCGGCAAACTTACAAATTTTATTTGGAACTATATAGAAAATGTGACAAATATGTTTCAATACCAATATTTAAAACCATACATATCAAGGCCTAAAGGCTTGTCTCCAACACGATTTCCATTGCTATGAAACCCCTTTTCCGGAAACGTTCGCACCGAAAAAAAATATTCCGCCATCACCTATTTTCCACTGGAACTCTTTGGATTAAAAATAATTAATTGTATCTTTGCACTCGGTTATTAACAAACGAGGGGGCGATTAGTCCCCTCTTCTGTTATCTTAGATTAAAGAGTAGAATGAAAAGTACAGAGGAAATAAAAGACATTATCGAAACAATACTGCAGGGGACAGATTTGTTTCTGGTGGACTTGAAAGTATCTCCGGACAACTCGATCGAGGTCTACATCGACTCTCTGAAGGGTATTAACGTGGATTCCTGCGTGACCCTCAGCAAACAATTGGACGCAAAACTGGATCGAGATACCGAGGATTTCGAGTTAACCGTTTCGAGTGCCGGAATCGGTTATCCCTTCAAAGTAACCCAGCAATACGAGAAAAACCTGGGTAACCAAGTGGAGGTGAAACTGCAAAACGGGGGAAAATTACAGGGAATATTAAAATCCCATTCCAACACGGGGATCGTGATCGAATGTGAAGAAAAAGTGGCCGTGGAAGGAAAGAAGAAGAAAAGCATTGTCAAAGTGGAGAAAGAGATTCATTTTACAGACATAAAGGAGGTTAAAGATATTGTTGTTTTCTAAATACATAAAATAAAAATGGAAGCCATTAATTTGATAGATTCATTCGCGGAATTTAAAGAGCTTAAAAATATTGACAGGGCAACCTTGATGAGAGTATTGGAAGATATTTTCAGAAACATGCTTATCAAGCGTTACGGGACGGACGAGAATTTTGACATCATTATAAATATCGACAAGGGTGACTTAGAAATCTGGAGAAACCGTATCGTGGTGGAAGACGATGCCTTCGAAAACCCGAATACCCAAATTTCGCTAACGGAGGCAAAGAGAATCGATGCCGACTATGAGGTGGGAGAAGAGGTGACCGACGAGGTGAAATTCAAAGATTTCGGACGCCGTTCCGTGCTGGCTTTAAGACAAAACCTTTCAGCCCGGATTCTTGAACTGGAGAAAGACCACATCTTCACCAAATACAAAGAGAAAGTGGGCCAGATCGTGACCGGAGAGGTTTATCAGGTATGGAAAAAAGAGATTTTAGTTCTGGATGACGAAGGCAACGAGCTGATCCTCCCGAAACAGGAACAAATCCCCAGTGATTTCTTCAAGAAAGGAGATACTATCCGTGCAGTCGTTATTCGCGTGGAGATGAAAAACGCCTCCCCGTACATCATCCTTTCCCGTACATCACCCGTATTCCTTGAAAGATTGTTCGAGAACGAGGTGCCGGAAATATTTGATGGTTTGATCACGATCAAAAACGTGGTACGTGTTCCGGGAGAACGCGCCAAAGTGGCCGTTGAATCATACGATGACCGTATCGACCCGGTAGGAGCTTGCGTCGGAATGAAAGGTTCACGTATACATGGCATCGTCCGGGAACTGAGAAACGAAAATATCGACGTGATTAACTACACGAACAACATCCAACTATACATCACCCGTGCGTTGAACCCGGCCAAGATCAACAAGATCGAAATGGACGAGGAAAACAAGAGAGCGAACGTTTACCTGAACCCGGAGGAAGTTTCCCTGGCTATCGGTAAAGGCGGTTTGAACATCAAACTGGCTAGCCAGCTCACGGGCTACGAGATCGATGTTTATCGTGAACTTGAAACCGCAGAGGAAGAAGACGTTAACCTGGAAGAATTCTCCGACGAGATCGAACCATGGGTAATCGAGGAACTGAAACGCGTGGGTTGTGACACGGCAAAGAGCGTGTTAGAGTTAAGTGAATCAGAATTAGAGAGCAGGACTGATCTTGAGATAGAGACCATCAGGGATGTTCTCAAAATATTAAGAGCCGAATTTGAATAAGGAACGCTCAAGGTTATAATGCTTGTAAAATAAAATCTTAATATGGCAGTTAGACTAAGTAAAGTTGCTAGAGAATTTAACGTAGGTTTGTCCACGATAGTGGATTACCTGCAGGAAAAGGGGATTAAGATTTCATCTGATCCAAACGCAAAATTAACAGATGACCAGTACTCTTTAGTAGCGAAAGAGTTTTCTACCGATAGCGAGGCTAAAAAAGAATCCAATCGGGTAGATTTAAAAAATACACGGTTAAAAAAAGAAACGGTTACCATTGATAACATGAACAATGGTACGGAGGAACACGCTCCGGAATTTATATCTATAAAGGACGAGATTAAACTGGAAAATAAAATTAAGGTCGTGGATCACATCGACCTGAACAGACTGAATAAACAACAAAAACCGGAAGAGAAGGTTGAGGAGGTAAAAGAGGTGAAGATCGAGGAAAAGAAAGAAGAAAAACCGGCAGAACCTCAGGTAAAAGAAACTCCCGTAGTTGCACAAAAGCAAGAACGGGAAGAAGCTCAAGCTCCTGTTGCCAGAACTCCGAAAACGATCATCAAGCAACCGAAAGTTGAAACCCGTCAGGAGGAAAAAGCCCCGTCTGAAGATCATTCCAACAGAACCGACAGGGAAGTGAGCTACAAATCACCGACCCCGGCAATTAAAGACGTGAAGGTTGTCGGGACAATCGATCTGGACGCGATCAACCAGCGTACTCGGCCCCCGAAGAAGAGTAAACAAGAAAGAGAAAGGGACAAACGAGAACTCAAGAAAAAATCTTTGGTTCCTCCCAAGAGTACGGATGACATCGTGATCAAGAAAAATGTTGTGATAAACGAAGGTGAAGAAGATTCAGATGAATCGGAAACTCGTAAAAAGAGAAAACGTATTCTGAAAAAAGACGAGAAAATCAATATTGAAGCTTCTAAAACCGCCAAACAGGAAGAAAGCAAGAAAAAAATAAAGAAGATAAAGAAAAAGAAAGCCAGCAAGGCTGAAATTTCTGAAGAAGACGTACAAAAGCAAATCAAAGACACGTTTGCCCGTTTGGGGAACAAGGGAAAAACCAAGAGTTCCAAACACCGGAGAGACAAGCGAGATGCCGTACACCAGAAGATGCAGGCCGAAATGGAGCAGGCTGAACTGGAAAAGAGTATCCTTAAACTCACGGAATTCGTTACGGTTAGCGAGTTAGCAACCATGATGGATATTTCCGTGGCAGATATTATCTCAACTTGTATGTCTTTGGGCTTGTTCGTGTCCATCAACCAACGTCTGGATGCAGAAACCATTAATATCGTGGCAGAAGAATTCGGATTTGATGTCGAATTTGTGAGCGTGGATATTCAGGAGGCCATTGACGAGGATGAAGACGAACAAGAAGAACACGTGGAATCCCGTCCGCCAATCGTGACCGTTATGGGACACGTTGACCACGGTAAAACATCTTTACTGGACTATATCCGTAAAGCAAACGTGATTGCCGGAGAGGCAGGAGGAATCACCCAACACATCGGTGCTTACAGCGTAAAACTTACTGACGGTAGAACCGTGACCTTCCTAGATACCCCGGGACACGAGGCGTTTACGGCCATGCGTGCCAGAGGTGCCCAGGTAACGGATATTGCCATCATCATTATTGCAGCCGATGATAACGTCATGCCGCAAACTGTTGAGGCAATCAATCACGCCAGCGCGGCAGGAGTACCCATTGTATTCGCGATAAACAAAATTGATAAACCGGGAGCTAACCCCGACAAGATCCGGGAAGAACTGGCTGCCATGAACTACCTCGTAGAAGAATGGGGTGGTAAATACCAATGTCAGGAAATCTCCGCTAAAAAAGGTCTTCATGTAGAAGAACTTCTGGAGAAAGTGTTACTTGAGGCTGAAATCCTAGAGTTAAAGGCTAACCCGAAACGGAAAGCGATCGGTTCAATCATCGAGTCCTCGCTGGATAAAGGACGGGGTTATGTGGCAACCGTACTCGTACAAAGCGGAACGTTACGCGTAGGAGACGTGGTACTAGCCGGACAATATTTCGGACACGTGAAAGCCATGTTCAACGAACGCGGAAGTAAAATGGAAGAGGCCGGACCATCCTGCCCGGCATTGATTCTCGGTTTGAACGGGGCTCCACAGGCTGGTGATAAATTCAACGTCATGGGTAACGAGAAAGACGCCCGTGCCTTGGCTAACAAACGGGAACAGTTACAACGCGAGCAGGGATTGCGTACCCAGAAACATATCACGCTGGACGAGATCGGCAGACGTATTGCCATCGGAAACTTCCAAGAGTTGAACATCATCGTGAAAGGAGACGTGGACGGTTCTATCGAGGCTTTGTCCGACTCTTTGATCAAGTTGTCAACCCCGGAAATCCAGGTGAACGTGATCCACAAAGCCGTGGGACAAATTTCCGAAGGCGATGTTATGTTGGCTGCCGCATCGAACGCCATCATCATCGGATTCCAGGTACGTCCCTCCATGGGTGCCAGAAAGCTGGCAGAGAAAGAGGAAATCGACATCCGACTTTACTCTATCATCTACACGGCGATCGAGGAAATCAAATCCGCCATGGAAGGTATGTTATCCCCGGAATTCAAGGAAGAGATCACCTCTACCGTGGAAGTGCTTGAAACATTCAAGATTACCAAGGTGGGAACGATTGCCGGATGTATCGTGAGAGACGGAAAGATCACCCGTTCTTCAAAAGTACGCGTGATTCGGGACGGTATCGTGATCTTCACCGGAGAACTGGGATCATTGAAACGTTTCAAGGACGACGTGAAAGAAGTTTCCAAGGGATTCGAGTGTGGTTTGAACATCAATAATTACAACGATATTCAGACAGGAGATTTCATCGAAAGCTTTGAAGAAGTGGCCGTGAAAAAAACATTATAAAAAATTTAACTATAAGCTAACATAGTTTCTCTCGATAATTTTGTACTTTGCATCACTAAATTTTAGAGAGAAATTATTTTAAAAACTAATTTAATTTATTCATGAAAAGACTATTAATTCTTACAGCAATATTAACCTTAATGGTTGGGGCTGCAAATTCACAGGTATTAAAACCAGTGAAATGGCAAATTTCTTTCAAGAAAGTAAGCGAAGGTGTTTATGACATCATCTGCAAAGCGACAATTGAAAGCGGATGGCATCTGTACGATACCAAATTACCGGAAAACGGACCTCTTCCTACAACCTTCAACATGGATGAAGACGAGACGAAAGACATTGAATTAGTAGGAGAATTTAAAGCAACAACAGAACCTAAAACTGAAAAGAGCGAGGCCTTCAACATGGAATTGAAATATTTCGAAGGGACCGTGACTTTCGTACAACGGGTGAAACTGAAAGGAGACAAAGCTAAATTAGTAGGCTACGTAGAATATATGTCTTGCTCTGGTGGACAATGTATCCCTCCTGCCGAAGAAGAATTTGAATTCGAATTAACGAAATAATCAAAAGGCCGTCTTCGGACGGCTTTTTTTATCTCTCTTCCCCATTGATCAACTAGAAAGAATAAAAATACATGCACTACAACCGAATTCTCTTGTTCTGTATCGTCTTCCTGTTGTTCACGTCTTGCAAGGAGAAGAAATCACCCGTTCAAACCGATTACTCGCTGGAATTTCCTCACTCGTCACAAACGCTGACTCTTTTGTTTTGCGGGGACATCATCCAACACCTTCCGCAGATATATAGCGCGCACGAACCATCGGAAAAAGACTACAAGTACCAGAAATGTTTCAAGTACATCGCTCCTTATTGGGCAGATGCCGATTTCGTCATCGCCAACCTGGAAACGACCTTGGGAAATAAAGACTTTTCCGGTTATCCCCGCTTCTGCTCTCCCTGGCAAATTGCCCGGGACCTTCATCAACTGGGAGTAACAACCTTTGTTACCGCCAACAACCATAGCTGTGACCAACTCGGGAAAGGGATCACCAATACCATCTATTATTTGGACTCATTAGGAATCCCACACACGGGAACATTCACAGATACCCTCAATTACAAAAAGAGACACCCGCTCTATCTTCAAAAAGACGGTTTCAAAATAGCATTGCTCAACTACACGTACGGGACAAATGGCCTCCCCGTTCCGAAAGGTTTTGTCGTCCCGCACATTGACACGACCGCCATAAAACAAGACATCCAACTGGCCCGCCGGGACACGGTCACCAACATCATAGCCTTCATGCACTGGGGGTATGAATACCATAACTTTCCGAACAAGGAACAGCGGGCATTAAGTAAATGGTTGCATGAACAAGGAGCTGATATGGTCATCGGCTCACATCCCCACGTGGTCCAGCCGATAGAATATTATACCTCGGACAAAGATACACTAGGCGTTACAGTTTTCTCTCTGGGCAACTTTATTTCCAACCAGTCCCAACAAGGAACAGAAGGAGGAATATGTATTCGCGTGACTTTAACGAAACCCCGGAACCATCCTGTACGTTATCAGATGGAGCCGATTAAATTTTACATGTACCGTCCCTACGAGGAAGGGCGGCGGCGTTATTACGTGGTACCGGAAAATTTGGCTGACAGTGTTATGAAAGATTTTCACCTGACGAAAAGCAAGAATTTCTTCAAGAAAACAGATACAATACTGAAATCAACCAAAACTTTTAGTTTTTAGCTTTCCGGTTTTCACTTACATATTTATATATTTGTATGACCTTAAAATAACATGAAGATGAAACTAGCAGTAATCGCACATGACGGGAAAAAAGCAGATATGGTTGCTTTCCTGAACAGACATTATGAATTCATGCACTCGGCAAACATAGAGATCATTGCTACCGGGACTACCGGAAAACATGCACAGGCTGCCGGGTTAAAAGTTGAACGCCTTCTTTCCGGTCCACTCGGGGGAGATGCCCAGATTGCAGCACAAGTGGCAGAACATAAAGTACAAATGGTGCTGTTCTTCCGTGACCCGCTTGGGAAACACCCTCACGAACCTGACGTGCAAATGTTAATGCGTGTATGTGACGTTCACAATGTTCCATTAGCAACGAACCCGGCATCCGCGGAATTGATGCTGAAAGGTTTCGAGAAACAGATGCAGAAATAGTTAATGTTTTATTAAACTTTGTGTGAAGATTTGCAAATCCGCACACAAAAAACTATGTTTGTATCGATTAAAGGTTTGTAAACCATGAGGAAACGACAGATAGCTATTATCCCGCTTATTTTTGCTAGCATGATTATGCTACTGTCGTCCATTATGCCTCATCATCACCACGGTAAATTAATCTGTTTCACGGCTACACATGAACACAGTTCGTTCATCGAAAAAGCATGTAACCACGAACATGACTCAACTCCTACCGAGGGTGAATGTGAAGTCAGATTACTATTCCAGACAAGTGTTGTAAAACAACATCATGACGAGTGTAATTGTTGCCCGAATATCATTCCGGATCAACCATTCCAATCCATACTGACCCTTGCCAGGTTAGATCACTCGTTATCACTTCTCGGAGTACCAAAAGAAGTTCCACCCATATTTTACCGGGAACGTCTCCACCCGATCACGTGGAGCGTCACCTCTGCCGGCAGGGCTCCTCCTACCGTAATAGCTTAAATATAGAATTACTCGCCCGGCGTGAACCGGACAATTATTATTTATTGTTTTATTCTCAACATTAAATCACTTATTTATGAGAACAATTATTTATGCTATTACAATATTAGCGATCTCCTTATGGGGGTGCAAAAACCAATCATCACAAGATAAACACACTCACTCCGCAACGGAAACTCACGCAGGACATGAC
>NZ_JBCOSQ010000023.1:0-71985 GCF_040920905.1 Butyricimonas sp. RTP31003st1_G1_RTP31003_210430
GCACTACTGATGATGTAAAGATCACAGGTACTCAACTCGTAAAATGCCGTGATTCGACGAAAGGGGGAATGAGGCCCCAGATCAAAAGCAATTCGCTGCCCGGTAAAGATATGAAAGCGTACACGGGTGGAAAACTTATAATAGTTATTCGGGTATTTTTCCGGTTCCTTCACCCAGAAATCATCGGATAACACCGTGTTCATGTACAGTCCCGTCACCAGTGGTTCCAACCACCACTTGCCACCGAGACTAACCTCCCACGGTGCGTAATTTTGTTTCAACGTGAACGTTACTTTTGCCTTGTTGGAAGAAAAACGAGGAATCAAGCCGAACATGATCTCCGTTTCCCACTGTTTCTTTCGCCCGTAATCCCAGCCTACGCCAAGGGAGAGCAATCCCATCGAACCGGCATATTGCACGTTCTGGTACTTCGGGATCAAACGGTTCCACCCGGATTTATATTGCTGCAACTTACGCTGATGCCGTTCTGCCCGGCGTTGCTCCCGGTCATCATCCGTCATACCCAACACGATTGTAGCCATACCCATGAACATGGCCACGATGCCGACTCTAATAATAGACCACTTCATACTCGTACCCTCCCGGCGTTAAGGTGAATAACAAATAATTCTTATCTTTCATCGCGGCACAACCGATATACGGAATCCCGTCCTCGAACAACTCTTCATGAAGTAGCGTGTGACTGTGTGCGTGCAAACAGAACTCCACCCCCGGAAATTCCAGCAACAAGGCATGAAAACCACGGGCCACGTTATTGTTGAACTCCACGTTGAAAGGTTGCACGTGCATTACCGGAACCGTCCGGGGACATCCCACCGTGTCCTGCAATTCATTGTACATGAAGGTGAAGTCCGGCACCGGGTGTGAGTAGTCGAATTCCAAGGCATTCGTGTTCATGCAAACAAATTTAGTATTCCCCGCCCGGAAGGAGAAATTCTCATCCCCGTATACCTTCAGAAAAACATCCATCCCGTTCCCGAGAATATCGTGATTTCCCAACAAGGCCACGTAAGGCACCTTCAGCTTTCCCATAATATCCCGCACCCACAGGAACTCCTTCGTCAAGCCGAAATCGGATATGTCACCCCCGTGAATCACGAAATCCACGTCATCCCGCTTATTGAGCGCCTTCACGAAATCTTCCGTCTCGTCATACCAACGCTGGCTATCTCCCATTAACACGAACCGCAAGGTGTCTTTCCCCTCGCAGATTTCTTCTATACGAGCTATATTCTTCGCATTTATACCCGTTTCCCCGTGCAAACGCACATCGTACGGATGATACTCGATTAAATCACACCCGCATAGAAATAGCACTATTCCATATAAAATTACTCTTTTCATTGCAATACCAGTTTATGCTTTCGATAATGCAAAAAACAGACCAAAGATTATTCACACGAAATCGACACGGTTACCATTTTGGAAAAATACCCTACCAAAATGAAAAGGTTTTATCATTTATCGAATCGCCCATCATCTCGATAGACACTGATTAACAAGCAAATAAAATAAACTATATTCGTCTCGCATATTTTTTGCTATCTTGTTGGTCGTTATGGACAAGGAACAGAATGTTGAACACTTCCTCAGTCTTATAAGAAAGGCTAAGAGAGGTCATTTAAAGATATATATCGGCATGATTGCCGGAGTTGGAAAAACTTATCGGATGTTACGGGAAGCACATGATTTGCTTACCGCAGGAGTTGATGTACAAGTAGGTTACGCGGAAACACACGGTCGTGTCGACACGGCAGCCAAACTGGAAGGTCTTCCCGTCATTCCCCGTAAAAAACTATTTTACAAGGGCAAGGAAGTCGAAGAGATGGATTTACAGGCAATTTTACAAATACACCCGGAAGTGGTGATTGTCGATGAGCTGGCCCACACGAATATCGAGGGTTGCGTGAACGAGAAACGCTG
Source organism: Butyricimonas sp. RTP31003st1_G1_RTP31003_210430 (assembly GCF_040920905.1). Classification (NCBI taxonomy): domain Bacteria; kingdom Pseudomonadati; phylum Bacteroidota; class Bacteroidia; order Bacteroidales; family Odoribacteraceae; genus Butyricimonas; species Butyricimonas sp. RTP31003st1_G1_RTP31003_210430. Next base: position 1,945 of record NZ_JBCOSQ010000023.1, read on the forward strand.
GCAGGACGTGCTTGACTTACTGGACGCAGGGATTAATGTTATCACGGCCGTGAATATCCAGCACATCGAAAGCCTGAACGGGGAGGTACAGGACATTTCCGGAATCGAGGTAAAAGAACGAATCCCCGATAGCGTGTTAGGACAGGCCGACGAGGTGGTGAACATCGACTTGACCGCTGAAGAATTGATCTCCCGGTTAAAAGCCGGAAAGATTTACAAACCGGATAAAATTGAACTGGCCCTGCGTAACTTCTTCAAATCGGAAAACATCCTTCAACTCCGGGAACTAGCCTTGAAAGAGGTCGCCCTACGGGTGGAGAAAAAGGTGGAAAACGAGGTGGTGGAAAATATCGGTCTGCGCCATGAACGCTTCTTAGCCTGTATCAGTAGTCAGGAAAAAACACCGCGCAAACTCATCCGGAAAGTGGCACGCCTAGCCACCCATTACAATAGCAAATTCGTGGTCCTCCACGTGCAAACCCGCCACGAAAGTGCTGACCGCATCCCGCTAGCCAAGCAACGTTACCTGATCAATCATTTCAAGCTGGCATCAGAACTGGGCGGAGAGGTACTTCAAATACAATCGGACGACATTATCGGAACCATCATCAATGTTTGCCGAGAAAGGCAGATTAGCACGGTTTGCGTGGGAAAACCCAACATCCAGTTGTTTTCATACGTGCGTTCTGCCCTTCGATACAAGAGGTTATTGAATAATCTGGCGATATTAAATGTAGATTTAATCATTCTCGGATCATAAACACGGAAGAATTCTTGAAAATATCATTAAATCGAATTAAGTTTAGGGGTATGAAAATAAAAACGAAATTAACATCGGGAATCGGTCTCCTTTTCATGATCATCGTGCTACTCGGTGTTCTGGCGATCAGTTACATTGATAAACTGGCCGACGACACGAAAAATATCCTGTCCGATAACTACAATTCGCTCGATTACGCGAAAGGAATGCTTTATGCCCTCGATAATCTTGAAACGGACCGGGAAGCGTTGAATATATTCATGGAGAACCTCGAAAAACAGAGACTGAATATCACGGAAATCAACGAGTCGGAAGCCACCGACCGCTTGGCCCGCCATTTCAAATTGCTGGACGAGAATCCTAGCGAACAGAACATCCGGCAACTCCGGCTGGACCTGAACCAGATCATGAGCCTGAATATGGCCTCGATTCAACGCAATAGCGTGATTGCCGAAGACACAGCCCGACAGGCCACATTATGGATTTCCATTATCGGGATATGCAGTGTCGGGATTGCCCTCGCCTTGCTCTTGTTGTTCCCCTCGCAAATTACCCGCCCGATCAGCGAGTTGACACGCGGGATCGTGGAGATTGCCCACCGCAATTACAGTAAACGCCTGCATTTCGACTCTACACGGGAATTTAATGACGTGGCAACTTCTTTCAACGATATGGCCGAACGCCTGGAAGAGTACCAGCAAAGTTCACTGGCCACCCTGTTATCCAGCAAAAAATACTTGGAGGCTATTGTCAACAGTATTCATGAACCGATTATCGGTCTGGATCATGACCGGCAAATTCTTTTCGTGAACAACGAGGCTTTGACCGTGTTAAACCTCAAACGGGAGCAGATGATTCACCAATCTGCCGACGAGTTATCGTTGAAGAACGACTTGTTACGCCGCCTTATTCGCGAACTGGTACATCCAAACGAAAAGCACGAGCCGCTAAAGATATACGCCGACGACAAGGAGAGTTTTTTCCAAGCCGTTTACGTGCCGATTAAATTGACGGAGACCGAAACCGAGGGAGAAAAACAGGTTGGCAACGTGATTTTGTTAAAGAATATCACGGAATTCAAAGAACTAGATTCGGCCAAAACAACTTTTATCTCCACGATCTCGCACGAGCTTAAAACCCCGATTTCAGCTATCATGATGAGCTTAAAATTACTGGAAGATCAACGGATTGGCAGCTTGAACGACGAGCAACAATCTCTTGCGAGTAGCATAAAAGAAAATAGCGACCGGTTGTTGAACATCACGGGAGAACTACTCAAATTGACCCAAGTGGAAACCGGAAAGCTGATTTTAAGCCCAAAGATCACGAAACCGATCGAATTGATCAACTATGCCGTGGCAGCTACCCGGGTACTTGCCGAACGTTTCGGATGCAATATTGAAGTGGAGTACCCTGAAAAGATTCATAAACTATTTGTAGACAGTGAAAAAATAGCTTGGGTGATCACGAATCTCCTCTCCAATGCCATCCATTATTCGAAAGAGAACTCCCGGATCATCGTGGGAGCCAAGGAAGTGGACCAGACCATACAAATATTCGTGCAGGATTTCGGAAAAGGAATCGACCCCAGATACCACCAAAGTATATTCGACCGCTATTTCCGGGTTCCGGGGACCAAAGTACAAGGTAGCGGGCTAGGACTAGCCATTTCTAAAGATTTCGTGGAAGCTCATGATGGAAAAATCTGGGTTGAAAGCGAGATCGGCAAAGGAAGTAAATTCACAATCGCATTTCCAGTCCGATAAAAGAACTAAAAAGTAAAAACTAAAAGCTAAAAGTTAAAGGAGAGCCAACTTTTATCTTTTAACTTTTAACTTATCAACGTCGCCCGGGTATAAGTGATTAAATCTTTCGGGTTTAGCCGGATTTGTAATCCCCGAACACCCGCACTGATATAAATGTATTCGAACTTTAAACAACTTTCATGAATAAACGTGGGGAACTCTTTTTTCATCCCGATAGGCGAGCAGCCTCCCCGGACGTACCCGGTAATAGGTAATAATTCCTTCATCGGAATCAAATCCGCTTTCTTGTTCCCGGACGCTTTAGCCGCCACTTTTAAATCCAGTTCATGATCACCCGGAATAACACAAACAAAGTACCCCCCCCGATCCCCATGCAGTACTAACGTTTTGAACACCTGTTCGATATTCTCCCCCAACTGTGCCGCCACGTGAGCCGCAGCCAGATCATTTTCATCCACCTCGTAAGGAATTAACTCGTAGTCAATTTTCGCTTTATCCAGCAAACGAACAGCATTCGTCTTATTTATCTTGGCCTTCATATCTACACAATTTTACTTCCATACAAAAATAATGAATCACCGGAAAATTGGAGTAAAATAGATGCAATTTCTGACATGGAAATCATATCATTAAACGAACGTTTATTATATCTCATTTATTGAGCTGCCAATAAAATGCGGATTGTTAATTTTTATCTTGCTTTTCATTTGATCATGAGAAATTTAAAAAATAAGCAATATAGCTAATATGAAGTAAAAAATACTTATATTTGTACATTCAATAAACGTTCATTTATTGAATGTACAAAATTACAACATGAATAACGTTAAACACCTTATGGAACCAGAGAAACGCCCTATAATTCTTATTGCAGAAGATGATGAAAGTAACTACTTGCTTTTATTCGCTTTATTAAAGCGAGATTACCAGATCATTCATGCACATGATGGAATTGAAGCCATCCAATTATTCAAGAATTTTCCTCCCGATGCCATACTAATGGATATAAAAATGCCCCACATGGACGGGCTTACAGCCATGCAAGCCATTCGGGAAATAGATCAGGACATTCCGATTATTGTCGTTAGCGCGTACGCCTTCGAACAAGACAAACAAACAGCTTACTCGTGCGGGTGTAATGCCTATATCATGAAACCCGTGGATGCTAAAAAGTTGACAAGCACCATTTCCCTCTTGCTATCTATTAAAGAACATCACATTTCTATTCACTAACGGGAATCCATTTCACGGCATTGGCAAAAATCAACTGCACGGCATCCCGTTCCCACGCGTAAGTGCCATCATTCTCCCACGTCAAAGAATCACCACCCCGGTCACTCAAAAACACGCTATACTCACCACGATCAAAATGATATTTCCCCAAAGAGATCCATCCCGGTTCCTCGTTATCCAACAACACTTCCACGTCCGTGACGTCCCCCGCAGATGTCACCTGATAAAAAAGTCTCGCTCCCCCGATAAAAACCTTACGGGCTGAAGTCGCCTCCACATCCGGAACATAAACCAAAACCTCGTACTTCCCGGGATTTTCCACGTTCACTTTCCACTCCACCTTAGATTTCCCTGTTCCGGCAATTTTATAATAAGCACTCTTCACGATATCTCCGTAACAATGGCTATCCATAGTCAAAGTCCAATGCTCGTGGTCATACACGTAACTATACTTTCTCTCGTTCTTCTCCTTCGAGAAATAAGCGGCCAATTTCCCTTTCCGCTTTTTCTCATGAATAACAAAACCGGGGTCCTCGGCATTCACGACTATTCCCGGAGCTTTCCGAGTAAAAATAGCACTATCCACATCCCAAATACCCGTTTTCCCATCTTTCGTTTTTGACAAATCTTTGGATGAAGTCCATTCCAAGACATTCTCCCCGGGAAGATTCTGACTGAGATTCATTCCTAACGCAAAAACATCACGCATACCCAAATCGGCCCGAATCTCTTTACAACTATGTCCCGGAATTAAATAGTTACGCAGCCCGGACCCGCTCTCGTTATCCCCCATGGAATACGTTGCCACGCTCAGTGTCACAACTGCCGGAACTGAAGTAGGATTATATATTTTACAGCTACCTATATTTTTAGTCTCCTCGTCCTCTTCATACAATTCCACTTTCAAATCCCGGATAAATAGAGCCGGTAACTCCTTCCCCTCGTAATAATAATTCAAAATCTCCCGAAGATTCACATGAAAACGAGCATTAAACTCCCGTTCTAGCTCTTCGAAATCAGGTCGCATAAACAAATGACTTTGCTTAAATTGTTTCATAAAATTGAATAATTCCCGCTCCCCGACAAGCGCCTGCAAATGTTTTTGAATCAACTCGTATTTCTTCCTCAATAATTTCTGTAATTGCTCCCCCTTCACCTCTTGATCCACGAAAGCCTCCCGCATGGATTTCCCCTTCCAATAAGTGACAATCTCAGAATAACTGATCTCTTCTCCCACGTACACCATCGGCCCGTTAGAAAAATCTACTTTGGCTAAATCGTTCACTATACCTCCAAAACCCGGATATTCATCCGATTGTAGAACACCCCCGAAATCACCAAACAGAACTGAACAATCAAAAACACCCGCAAGTAAATTCACGGCTAACAAATTACGAAACGCCTCCACCTCCAACTCGAAACGAGTCCTTTCATCCTCATCTCCCGGCCAAAAGCCCACATGCGCATAATAACCCAAGTACATTCTCTCCGGATAAAATAGTATCTCCGGCTGTACAAATTGACTTCCCGTAACCCCTTTCCGTTGGTGTGGAATAAAATTCACCGGAGTCTCGACCAAAGTAAACTTACAAAAAGGATAATCACCCCCCTTTACTTCCCGCATCATACTTATCGGCTCTTCCACAAGGAACTCGGCGGAATCCTTCAGACTCGTGTAATCCCGCATGAAAAAGTCATGTCCGGGGAAATGATACAACTCGAACGTCAACGAGTCTAACACGATACTCCTCCGTTCGTACTCCCCGATAGTCAGACTTAGAGAAGGTAATGGCTCCCGGTTTCTGAAAATCGTCGTATCCCCGCTCATCTCCATCTCTCCTTGCGAGATAGCCACTCGTTTCCCTACATCCCCGACTTTCAACCGGTAACGAGTAAAATCATACTGACAAGCCAACGGGGCGTTCACGTTTACCGGGGGAACGGCAGCCGGATACCACAAACATTCCGGGAAAAGCAACGTGTAATCATCCCCGACACGAGCAAAACACCTTCCATGACGGAACATCGAATGATACGTCCGGAAAAAGCTCATCAAGCGGGTATCATGAAACTCCTCGTCCGGGAAATCCGGGAAACAAATCGCCTCATCAATCTTTCCCTCGTAAACCACGTGTAAAAGGATTTCTTCACCGGGTTGTAACGCTCTCTCCAAAAGGATGGCTTGGGATTCCCGGGTATAAGACAAGTTCTCCCCTTGCCCGCTTGTCAAGGCCGTTACCTCTAATCCCGGATTCAAGTAAAGCACGGGGCGAACTAAGGGCTGTCCTCCCACGTTTGCCACCACCAGATCACTCTCCCCCGTTATTTTATCCCCTTCCTGACGAAAATAGATATTATGCGCCTTAACGTGCCCTCCTTTCACTTCGGCGTACTTTTCGAATACCTCCCGGTACAAGTCTCTTCGATTATTTAGCTCGTGAAATATACCGTAATAAGCCCCTCCGAACAGGATGCCGATCAGTAGGAATGTCCATCCCCCGGCCCTCACTTTCCACGTAACACCTGCCCGTTCCGACAAACGCGGCATCATTCCCATGGCCAGCACAACAAGCCCCAATCCCAGAAAAACAAACATTCCCCGTTGTAAAACAACCCACTCAGGACGGGTCATTCCCGTCACATCCGAGAACAGAAGCGGCAATGCACGCCCCCACGGGTCAATAGTACCACACAATAAATCCGTGGTCCCGAAATAAAAGGCAGCAAATACAGCCACCAATACCAATACTGCCAAGGCATGATTCTTTATCCGGTTAGCCACGATTAAAGCGACTCCCAACACGAAAAACAGCGTGGGCAAGGTCATCACGAACAGGTAAACAAAATAAATCTTCAACTGGAAAGTTCCCGGTTCCCCGAACAAGATATGGAAAATCATCCCTAATCCCATCGTTATCAAGTTCAGCACGAGGCAAACCTCCACGATCCCCAACACCTTTCCCGTCTGGTAAGCCAAATTAGTCACCGGACGGGCAGAGAACACGGCATTCGTCTCCAAACGCCGATCCCGCCACACGAAATCAATACCGATAAAAATCACGATAATCCCTTGCACCAAATTATAAAACCAGGCATTCCAAAAAGGAATAAACGAAGGTAAAGCCCTGTTTAACCATCTGAGCCCACCTAATGAATCGCTTTGCCATAGCCAATGCGAAAGAGAAATTCCCGCAACTACACAACAAGCGAATATCCAAAACAACTTATTTCTTATGATCAGGTTTCGCTCGTAACGGGCCACCAGACGTATATTTTCAAATGTCATACCTATTATCGTAAAAGTAACAACCAACCTATTGAACAAAGGTATTCATTCCCAGTGAACATTACAATAAAAAGGGGTACGTCTTTCTCGACATACCCCTAGTTTGTAAAGTTTATAAAATTAGCCACTCGGCTACATTATCTCTGTAACGGGAATTTCAACACCGGCTCTTTCTCTTTCTTCGGTTCAGACTTGTTGATTTCTACATCCTCGATCAAAACCGAGGCCGGATAAATCAAAGAAGAAAGCACTTGACGATTCAGAATGTAGTTAGACACGTTCTCTTTACTTGAAATGTCCAGTACCCGTTTGATCTTCGCCAGATTAATGGCAGAAACATCACCGAAACGAACCTGCGTTTCACTACCATCTTTCACGTCAACCTTGTAAATACGGGATGCCGGTCCGGCAATACTGCGCACGATGTAAGCATAATCCAACCCTTCATCCTTGGCAGCCTTAATTAATGCTTTTTTCATCTTGTCCTGTTTCGTTCCCTTATCTACTTGGATATGAATAGTTCCCGGAGCCGTAGCATAAACTATATCACTTCCGGTCATCACGAAACGAGAGCTACCCGTGGAGTGCTGAGTTTTCAAAGAAGGTACCCGACCATTCAACATTTGGCGCAAGATCCCCTTGTCAACCAGCGTCATCTCCTTTTCCGGAATAACACCTTCCGCGTCGATCTCGTAAGCACCTAACAACGGGGTCCCATCGTATTTCTCCAAGCTAGTGTAATTTTTCACGGTCAAACGGTTATCAATAATCTTTCTCCCGATATGACCTTCCAACGTTCTGCCTCCCGCCTGACCAATCGGCTTACGATAAGCAAATAATCCCCCTTGATTCAACAGGTTGTTCACGAAGATACTGGAAGAAGCCCCGTCTTCAAAAAGAACCGGCCCGGAATAGAATTCTTCAACCACCGGGGCATTTCTCAACTTCATCAGATTTTCAGCAAAAGCAGTTACTTTCTTTTTCAAATCTTCCAAAGAAGGCATATCCTGCGGGCGAGCAACCAAAATAGAAAGCGCATCCCCGATCCGTACCCCGTCTTCCGTGGTTACATATCCTTGTGCAAACAGATTCGCATAAGTAACCGGTTGTTTCATGGTCACGTCCTCGCTCGTCTGTTTGTAAACTTCCATATCCAAACCGCTAATACCCACGGATGAGTTGTAAATTTCCTTGTAATTCTTGAATATCGCGGAAAGTTCACGAATCGTGTTTTCCCATTTCTTTATATCAATTTCATAGGGAACCTTGCTTTCCACGATCTTCGTGATCGGTTCTGCCTTCACCAAGTCCGGCAATTGAGCCTCCTCCGGAGTTTGCGGGTTTGACTTCAAGGCCGCTTCTTTGGCAGCAGCTTCACGCAACGCCATCTTGTAAGCCGCATCGGATACCAACCAAAAATTACGACGAATCATGTCATAATCCGCCTCGGCCGGCATCCCTACCTTCATGAATTGTCCCACGAAACGAGTATCGTTCGTGTTATTATAATCACCCAGCAACAACTGAGACGAGCCTACCCCTCTCCACGGCAATTCCAGTGAATTCGTGATCGCTCCCAGCTCCCCGACAACTTCAAATTGACGGAACCGACCTAAAGAATACGACAAATAAAACGGTTTATCCATTCCCGGCAATGCCAATTCAGCTTTATTTCTTTGTAATTCATCCTGCATCGCCTTGAAGATCACTTGATCTTGCTCATTCTGTGCCACCACTGGCCCTACCAGCAGGAAAAATATTAATAGTGATAATATATATCTCATCTTTCTAATTTTATAATTTCCACATCTTTATTTCGTTCCCGGAGCCGGTAAAATCGGTAAAATATCTTGTGATTTCGCTTTTCTTTGCGTCTCCACCTTATTCACCAAGATCGTCGGGGAAATAGCCGTTACAGGAATTGAACCCGATTCAGCACCACACATTCCCGTGAACACGCGGGCATCATTTCCAGCATATATAATATTAGAGAACATGGAAAGCGGAGTTCCGATCAAATCCACGCCACGAACCAACTGATCCGGACGACCGTCAGCAAATACTTTGTACACCTCCAGCGGGGTCACGTTGAAGGAATTGGTACCACCTTTACCGGTGAAGGTAAATCCACTCGTCACCTCCTTGAAGAAATAACCGTATTCTTTACCTTGTTTCTTTACCTCTTCAATCAATAACTGGCGTAATTCTTCGGGAGTTTTCGGGTTTGAAGTCTCGATCACCAAATTAGACTGGCGGGAAACAGGGTCAAATCCGTCGCTGGCACGGGCGTGTCCGTTCGTGCGAGGATGACCGTCGATCGGGGTACGGGTCATCAAGAAGTCATTCAACTTACCGTTCACCACAACATCCACCCGTTCGGCTTTCACACCCTGATCATCATACTTATAAAATCCGTTCAAATCCTCTCCTGCATACTTCCGAAGTGTCGGGTCATCATACACGTGCATACCCTCCGGCAACACGAATTGACCGATCATTTTCTTAAACGTTTGCCCGTCACTCTCGCTCTTCATACGTTGTCCCTCGATCCGGTGACCGAAAATCTCGTGGAAGAACACACCACTGGCAGGACCGGATAGCAAGGCCGGTCCCGTGTAGGGATCAACCACCGGAGCCACACGCAAAGCCTCCAATGTTTTCACCATCTCTTTGGCATCTGCAATAATCTTATCATTCGCAGGAAGATCTGCCGGGTCATAAGCAAAATAAGACAAGTTCAACGGCAATTCCATCCCATCATCGGCTTTTGTCTCCCCGAATACCATAATACGGGCATACGGTAGATTCTGCACGACTTCCGTTCCCTCGTTGTTCACGAAATACCGTCTCTCCACCGTGTAGATCATGATCGCATCCCCTTTCATAATCCCGGGGTGGTTTTTGAACACGGCCGAAATCTCTTTCATCCGGGCTGCCCATTGGTCCATATCAATCGTCATCTTTTCAGCCGGGAGCGGGGCCTCGTAATATTTTTCCACTTTCGCTTCCGAAAAATAAGGTGCCTTATCTTCTTCTTCCACGTTTACAGAGCTTTCTGCCTTCGTTTTCTGGTACATATCCACGGCAAACTTGTAACGATTGTTCACCTCGTCCCAGATAGCCTGACGAACGGCATCTTCATTATTTTCTTCATCCAATGGTAAACGAGCCACGGAAGGTCCTTGGAAACGGGACATGGCCGATCCCATTTGATTAAATCTAAAATTATCGAGTTTCTCATCCCCTAACCGAATCTGCGGAACTAATGTCCGGGAACGATATTGCTGACTGTTCATCAGCGCTCCAAAAGAAGCCGATACCACGGAAGAGGTCACATCAATTACCCTGTAATTCATGTGATACGGGGGAAATTCTTCACCCTTTAGTTCTTTCATCTGTTGTGCCAACTCTTCTTTCAGAAGTCCTAGCAACTTATCCTGTCCTTGCCCGTAAGTCTTGGGTACAAACAACAAGGAGAGAAAGCAACTAAAAATAACCAATACTGTTTTTCTCATGTGTAATTGTTTTAATCATGTGAATAATAAAAGATCATTGAAAAATCACGCACTATTTTCGTTAACAAATATAAGACGAATCTTTTGTGTAACAATACTCAAACGTTTTAAATTTTTCTTAAAGTGAAGAAATGCAAAAAAGGATGATTTCCCATCACGGTACTCTCACCCTCGTCGACAAATTAGAATTCAAAATATTACATTTATATGTAACTATATCTTTTCAAAAAACGTTTTCCAAAAAAGCCTCCGGATCATTAAATGGAATGTCAACTCGGATTTAATAAAAAAAGTGTATACACACTTCCGGAGGCTTATTCCTTCATGTGCTATACACTTTCTTATTATTTCTCGAATTGACAAGACAAAGGTAAATATTTCTTTAATATAAACCACAAAAGAACAAAATTATTTATTCTATACCGCCAGCATTTAACATTCCAACCTCCGCCTCTTTACGAAAATCTTCAACCGTATTTCGTTGAAATTATATCATAACACTTTTAATCATAACGCAGTAATTATATTTACATACATCATTTGTGTCTTTTCAATTTTCCACGAAAATATCTATTTCTCCAATATTTTATATTTTTCACCCGAATTTCATCCATTCCTCTTTTCCTTCCTTAATCCTCATTGAAAATAGAACTCAAAAATAAATTCCTAACAGGCTCATGGAACCTATTAGGAATTTTCATTCCACAAAACAATTTCATATCTTATATCCCTAACGGACATCCCGACAACATCGCACATTCAACCAATTGGTTTTCATTGTACTTGCTCGAAAAACCTGAGTCGAATTATAAGCGATTTTACGATAAAAAATAAAACCACTATTATCCGGATCTTCGGTTGCAGTCCAGAAAAAACCGTACACACCATGGAAACGCCAGTTCTCCGTATACGCCACCGTATGCTCGGAATAAAATCCTCCAGCAGTTAGTTGCATTCCTGTACCCTCATCGCCTTGTTGTAGCAGTTCACCCTCATAACATCCCCTGAAACCTTCACAAGCGGCATCCTTCACACTCATTCCCAAAGCTATTTCCAATTTCTGCCAGTCCTCGTCTGTTGGCAAGCGCCATCCTTCCGGAGCAACTAAAATAGCGGCATTGTAATCATACCAATACCCATATTTCTCGTACATCTCCTCTTTCATTGATCCACCTCCCAACTCCCCATCGCTTTCATATTTCCCATACAACCCGGATTCGGGAGCGTACCGCATATTACTGGTCATCCATTCCAAGTCTCCAAATCTTACCCAACCATATTCATTCCCATCACGTTCATCCACATAAGTTCCCGATGCATCCGGTTTAACAACGGGTATCACCTCATTATCATTATCACATCCCCAGATCGAAATCAACCCAAGGAAAACATATAATATCCCTTTATTCATAATTCTTTATTTAATCATTAATCGAACTTTAATCCCAGATCAATCAATACTCTCTTCATCTCATTCCATTTCGTTACACAAGCCGGATAACTTCCATTTTCAGTCATGAATTCTTCTTCCGTCATCGTTAACAAAACATTTACATAACTAGCCAAATCTTCCTCTTTCGAATACCATACTCTTACGGTTCCCATAAGTGGATTAGACCCCAAAAATCCCACCGTTTTAATATCATTCAACGGAGCAAAAATAGACCATTGTTCATAATAACCTTCCGCAAACGAGAAAAACTCCTCAAATTCGGAATCTTCCACTTTAGAAATACTATTAGAAACAATTTGTCTCAAAACAACAGCCGCATATTCTTCTTTTTCCTCTCCACTCATATTTAGAATATCCCTAAAAGCTACCGCCATACTATTCCATCCAGCGATATAATCCATATCCTCATCAACTAATTCGTACTGATCCCCATCTAAACTAGCCTGATAAGCATCAATCCGTTTCACCAACAATAACGAATAGGGATAAAGTTTCGAGCTAAACATATTTAATATTCTCTCTTTCATAAATTCTACGGCTGCCCGTTGAGATTCAATATCATCAAGATATTCAAAAAGATACCTTTGTTTCGACATGGATGTTAAATAATAAGAGAAATCTACTTTCTGTACGAAATAAACATCGTTACCATATCGATCGGTTCCCCGATATTCCTTTCTCAACGTGTCATTGAAGAGCAAATGAATTCCCAATGTTTCTTCAAATTCTTTACGTAACAAAGACTCCGGATCACTGGCATCTTCAGAGATCTCGTAATAATTATCTTTTAGATCCAATGGCTGTACATCTTCTTTCTCCGAACAACTCGACAACAAGCATACACACAGCCACCCCAAAATATATAAATACTCAAGTTTCATATTCATAGTTCAAATTATTAATTCAATGATTCTATTCTATAACTCCTCACCGGATGAGGATTATTTTGCATTCCCGTGTGAAATTCCAATACTTCATGGGGTATCGGTAAAACATAAGCCGGATCATTCTTCTCTAATTTATAGACCCGTTTCTCGATCTTTTCATCGGAAGAATCATCTTTATAAACATAGTATACTTTTTCAATTTCTTTGGAATAAGGATATTTTTCACATACCATATACCGTCTCAAATCAAACCAACGATGTCCTTCCAGACATAACTCCCGCCGACGTTCTTCCCGAATTTCCGTCACTAACTCTTCTCCGCTTTTCTGAAGTGTCGCATAACTTTCATTTTTAAAACGTTTTACTCGCAATTGTTCCAACAAATCTAGAGCCGTCGCCTCATCACCCAAATAAGCCGCCGCCTCCGCCCCGTTCAAATAGGCTTCTGCATTCCGAAACAAGAAATTATCCGATACCTCTATTTTCCGTCCCTCGTAAGCTAACGTGTAATTATAATAATAATCAGCAGCCGGATCATCATTCGCAAACGAAGAACTCTCAGCAATTTTAGCATATCCAACAAAATCATTATACGTCCAGAAGAAAACAGACTTCCTTAAATCTGTTATATCATAAGTATCATACATTTCACGTGATACTTGAAAACTCTTGTACTGATTGACTGTGTTATGAGTAATGGCATGACCACCCATTGAAAAAATTGTCTCCACAGAACTTTTGGATAGGAATCCCCCGGAAAATCCATTCAGATCCAAGAGATCAGGTTTGACTGCAATCACTTTTCGGGCATACTTCAAAGCTTGTTTCCAATCTTGTTTGTACAGGTAGAAACGACTCATCAGTAGATGTACAGCCGTACTATCAGCCTGATATATCGTACCAGGTAAATTCGCTTTTCCCAAACAATCTTCTGCAATCTTCAAATCCGATTCTATTTGTTCATAAACCCGGGCCACGCTCTCGCGCTGAAAAATTACATCTTGAATCTCCCCCGTAAGTTTTAAAGGTACCCCTAAATCGTTCTCCGCAGTGGAAATTTCATAGGGTTTCCCATACAAATTTATTAACGTAAAATAATAAGCCCCTCGTAGGAAATAAGCCTCCCCTTTCACCCGGTTTGCCCCTGCCACTTCATTATCACCTCCCTTGATATATTCATCAATAAGGTCAATGACACTATTTACAATATTAACATGGTAATATAGTTTCGTCCAATCACCGCTTTCATCTGCAAAAGAAGAACCATACTCATTCACGCCACAACGATCTTGCCAAGTATAATATCCGAAAATAGCATCTCTTCGATTAAAACCACTGGAACCGAAATCACTTTTCTCACATTCTTCTGTTTCATCCGACATATAGTGAAGATATGGGTAATAACTAGCTACCTGTTCTAACGAATAAGAACCATTCACTTTCATATATCCCTCACCGATTAACAACTCTTCTAAATCTTCATAACCACGAACTTGAACGGTATCTTGCGAATATTCCTCCAAAAAGCTACAACTTCCTAGGAAGAAAAGTATTATACTATATATAATAATATATTTCATAATTGTCAACATTAAAATGAAACATTTAATCCGAGAGAAATTGTAGGACGCTCGGACAATTGAATCTGAGAGAACACACTTTGTGTCGGAGTCTGTCCTTTCAGTTTTTTAGAACATATCGTGAATAAATTCGTTGCAGAAAGTGTCGACTCCAAACGAGAAATTCCAGCCTTCTTTAGCCATTTTTCCGGGAACACGTATGACAAACTAACATTACTACACTTTAAATAATCGGCACTCACAACCCTGGCATCGCAATAATCATACATATCCCAATAATTATCTGCAATGAATACGCCCTCATATGAACTATTTACGGACCAATGTCGTCCATACACACCATATCCTGGATCTGAAACGCTAAGAATCGCAGGTATTATAGTTTTCTTTTCATCTCCTGGCACTTTCCAACGATTTAGTAACGCCCGGCCAACATTATATTCCGAATAAATATTTCGATTATCTGAATCTTTTATCGCTTGAGAAAATACTCTTGATAAACGTAAACTAGCTCCCAAGCTGTACGCAAAAACCACGCTAGCCCGAATACGCTTATAACTGAAATTATTATACAAATTTCCGGATATAGAAGGATCACGTTTACCAGTTGCCTTTAATACCGTCGTGTACGTGTCATACTTATCCATGTTTTTCAACAAATCAATGCGATCCGAGTAATCGTCAAACAGAGGCCCTCCATCCAGAGGATTCAATCCGACAAAACGATACGAATAAAAAGTACTGACCGCTTTTCCTTTCACCAAAGCAGTTCCAGTCAAGAAATCGGACAACTCGTGAACATCCGCATTCGGCTGCGTATTCAACTTGTTTTTTGTCTTAGAGATCATCGTGGAAAACGACCACTTAAAATTATTCGTTTTCACCGGAACTAAATTCAAGGAAACGTTATACCCAATATTCAAAATCTCACCGGAATTTATAACATACGAATTCTGACCGTTCACACTAGAAATCGGTTTATTCATAAAAGCATCTTTCGTTCGTTTCCGATAATAATCCCCACTAATCTGTATCCGATTATCAAGCATAGACAACTCCAAGCCAACATTGAATGATCCGGTTCTTTCCCACTTCAAATCAGGGTTCGGATAGGATGACACCGATGACGTGAACTTATTATAATAGGAATCTTTCGGGTTGTTGATCAGCAGCAATTCGGGACTTTGCCCGTCTAACATATTACCTTGGTAACCATAAGACATTTTCAATGACAAAAAATTCAGCCACTCATTCTTTATCCCCGGTAATTCCGA
The DNA here is from genome assembly GCF_040920905.1 of Butyricimonas sp. RTP31003st1_G1_RTP31003_210430. Taxonomy (NCBI): domain Bacteria; kingdom Pseudomonadati; phylum Bacteroidota; class Bacteroidia; order Bacteroidales; family Odoribacteraceae; genus Butyricimonas; species Butyricimonas sp. RTP31003st1_G1_RTP31003_210430. Next base: position 17,699 of record NZ_JBCOSQ010000023.1, read on the forward strand.
CACGTTAAATGCCCCGGATATAGCCCATACAGGTAATAGTTTCTCGTTACTCCGACTACCAAATTTATTAGAACCATCATAACGGGTGTTTGCATTGATACTGAACAAATTCTGATAACTATACGTCAACGTGATATAAGCCCCGATCAAATTTGTCAGATTATCCGTGATTGTCGGAACATTCGACATTACCCAATTAGCATAAGTTGCGTAATCAGAAGACGAAATATCACTGGTAAACTTTTTACCTCTATCTGCATAGTATCCCCGGGTTACATTTTGATACCCTTCATAACGGGATGATGACATCTCATAACCAAGAGTTCCGTTCAGATTGTGCTTATAATCCCGACCAAAATATTTATTCAAGTTTATTTGGAAACGAAGAGTATAAGTGGTGTTTCTCGTATTTTGTGCTGTCAGCTCCCCCCCGTATGGCATTAAACTTCTAGCTGGAGCCGTTTCTCCGTAATTAGACATTCGAAGGGTCGCCGCATACCATGTTTTCTCTCCCCAATAACCTTCTGCATTCACGTTTGATACAGCATAATTAAAAAGTATATTCGCATTTAAATAATCTGTAAACAAGAAATTTAACTGCGTACTCAAATTAAAATTATTATTATCTTGAGACGTGTAACTCTCCTTTTTCTCATTTAAAATATTAAAATCATAACCATAGCTGGAATTTATATTCTTCTTGTAATAACTCAATTCACCATTCTCGCCATAAGGAGAAATTGTCCGGCTAGCCATATAAGCATAATTAATCGACCCAATATCACTCTGTTCGTAAGCTCGTTTGCCGATGCTGGCGTTAAAATCAACTGCGGCCGTCAACCATTTATAAAGATTTGCATCCAAACTCAAGTTCCCCGTGTATCGGGAAATTTCTTGATCCCTAATCACATCATTGTCCCGCGAGTAGCCAATAGAAGAATAGTAGCGTAAACTCTCCGTTCCCCCAGAAATACTCAACGTGTGGTTATGTGAAATCACGTCCCTCGTTAAAATTGCAAACCAATCCGTATTATTATTCTCTATTTTCTTCACTTCACGAGCAAACGCCTCATCATCAAGCACTCCCGAATAAAGTTGTTGGAGCAAATACTCATACCCAACTACACTCATATCCGACGGGTAAACATAGGATTGAGCGACCAGCTCCCGAGACAGATCTACCCTCTCCTTTGAACTCATTAAATCTATTTGCCGATCACTATACCGGGGACGACGTTTATAAGTAGCTGTAACATTATACCGAACTAAAGGTCTCCCGATATGTCCCTTTTTTGTCGTTATCACGATTACCCCATTCGCAGCACGAGTCCCGTAAAGTGTCGTTGCGGCTGCATCCTTTAACACATCTAAACGTTCAATATCCTGTGGATTCAATCCGGCAATTGCATTTCCTATCCGGTTCACATAGTCAGGATCATTCAAAACATCCGAATCCAAAGGAACTGGGTCATTCACGACAATGCCATCCACCACCCACAAAGGTTCCCGGTTCCCGATTAAAGTGGAAGTTCCGCGAATCCTTAAACGTGGCACAACACCAACCTCACCGGAGTTCGTTGTCAACATCAAATCCTGGATTCGCCCCTCAAGCATCTGATCTATAGACGTGGCCCCCGGTATCATAATATCTTCCATTTTTACCGAAGTAATGGCACTGGTCAATTTCTTACGGTTAATAACCTGATAACCCGTCACGACAACCTCATCCAAATCCTCCACTTCTTCTTCTAAAGTTACGACTAGACGTTGGCCCGCTTTAAAAGCAACTCTTTTCTGCTTAAAACCGACGAAAGTAAATATTAGCCTTCCCGTATCTTGAGGAACTGTCATAATAAATTCTCCCAAAGAATTCGAGGCAGTTCCCACAACCGTCCCATCTAAACGAATAGTCACACCTGGTAATGGTTGTTTTTTGGGATCCAATACCAAACCTGTTACATTATACATTCTTTTTACAGAATCTTTTCCAGACACATACATCGGACGAATAACAAAAACACCATTCACGTAAGTATAAGTTAAAGATTTCCCTCGAAATGCTGCTTGTAATATGTCCTCCACGGTCGCATTCCTCATATTTACACTAACGGTACCATTACGTTCTATCTCCTTCAAATTATACAGGAAATCCACTGGAACCTGAGATTTGATCGTTTTAATCAAATCCTCGATAGAAACATCCCTTACAGAGATACTCATTTTCTCTTGCTGGGAATAGACTGTCGCTGAAAGTTGCATACAACTTACAAACAACAACACAAAACTCCATTTCATAACTTGCACGATTTTTCTAAAACGAATTCCCCGCCGTGGAATTCGTTCATTACGATTTTTTTTCATACATTTGTTTTGCTTAAAATGTTAATATTACATTTTGAATAACCAAGAGAACGGGTGCGGGAACACCCTTCTCTTTTTATTTCACAATAATCGTGTTTCCACGTATTTCAAATTGTACATCAGTTGTCATTTCCAACATCTTTAAATGTTCCTCAATACTATTATACTTTTTTAAATCACCCGTAAACAATTCATCTTTTACATCCGTACGTTTATAAAATACCACGACATCATACCAACGAGATAAAATAGTCAACATATCTTCCAAACGCTCCCGTTCAAAAACAAACAGACCGTCTTTCCACGAAATAAACAAGGCCGGGTTCACTTTCAATTTATCCATTTTACCACTTCCCCGATCAAAACAAGCTTGTTCCCCAGGTTCCAATAATATCTCGTTTTTGCTTTCCTCGACTTTAACACTCCCCCTTACTAATGTTGTTTCAACCCGCAAGTCATCCGGATAACATGATAAATTAAAAGCTGTTCCCAACACTTGTACGGAAAGATCTGAAGTCTTCACAATAAATGGACGCTTTTCATCTTTCGCTACCTCGAAATAAGCCTCACCCTGTAAAATGACCTCCCTACATTCATTCCCAAATGTCACCGGATACACTAATTTGGAATCAGAATTCAAGAATACTCGTGTTCCATCGGATAAAGTTAAAGCATACTCACCTTTCCGCGGAACATACAATTCATTCATCCGCATCGTTTCCTCCCGTTTTTCTCCATCATACCTTAACCCCGTGGAATCAATCTTCAATCCGCCACCTTCACGCCCAATAATTTCCTCATTTACAACATTCCCCAAAGCCATTTTTGTTCCATCATCCAAAGTAAGAATTGCTTTTTTCTGCCCGGGAGACAAGGTCTCCGATATATTTTCCTGTATGGGAGTATCTACCCACCAATAAAGCAACACCCCCAAAATAATTGGTAATACGATTGCGGCTGCCACTCGCATGTAATACATCAAACGTCGTTTTCTTAAATGCGTTCGACCGGCAAATTTCCGAAATGCTGCCTCCCGATCATATTTCTTTAACTCCTGTATCACGTTCACTTCCCTCTCACCGTCCATCATCTGCTTGAAAAACTCTCGATTCTCTTCTGCCTTCATCCATTCCCACAATTCCCGGACCTCATCTTCTTGAATTGCGTGCGTTCGGAATTTTCGAAATAAACTTGCTATCCTGTAAAAATCGCTCATAACTAAATTATGTTTCTACTATAGAAACACAGATTTACAAAACAGGGTGATAGTTTTGAGAAAAAATTACAAAAAAGTAAATAAAAACATCCAACCTTCCCGGGAAAGATTCTCACGCAAATAAACGTAAGCCTTCTTTTTCAATGTTTTAACTGTATTTACCGAAACATGCAAAGATTGAGCAATCTCTTCATTCCTCATACCTTTCATGGTCATTTCTACAATAACACGTCTCTGATCCGATAGGGAATTCAACACGGTAAATATCTGACGATAGTACTCTTCTTCAATTAATAATTGCTCGTTATCCGTGGAATCAAATGTCATCACTTCTCCCAAATGCTGAATAAGTTCTTCCTGCCGTTTTTCCTTTTGATCCCGAATATATACCAGACAAGCATTATGTACGGAGCGATAAAGATAAGCCGACACGGCCCGCATATTTTCAAACTTTCCTTCTCTCTCCCACAATTTCACGAAAATCTCCTGCACCACATCCTCTTCATCCATAAACTCTCCCACAAAACGATTAGCATAACGACACAACGATGCATAAAAAGTATTATATAAATACTTGAATGCCTCCTCCGTTTTATCATTTATACCATTTATCACGCCACCAAGATAATCGCTCATATATCTTCATTTGGTCAAGACAAACCTATAAAAAATATCTGGTAACACAAAAATAATGGCACATTTATAACATTACTTGCCATTAAGCAGGCAATGTAAATATTCATACCGCATCGTATTTATCGGATTCAGTTTCAATACTTTTTCTGCCGGATTCCATCCAAAAAAGATTTCGATTGCAGAACATACCTAATACCATAACAGATACAAACCCAAAACAAAAGTAACCCCCAAAGTAACACACCCTCCAAATAATAAAAACAGAATAACAAACTGACAATCCTTTAATCACACCTCAATAAATTGATGAATCCTTTTTTTCGCAACAAACAATATCTCAAAGATTTCCCAAAGAAAGATAAAAAATCTTGTACGTGAGAACCACGTGAAAAGAAATGATAACTTTGTTAAATAAAGAAACAAACGACACGTCAATATCACTTACATAAAAAATAGAAAATATATGCTTGGGAAACTATCCATCTATCTCTTTTTGTTACTCATTATTCCGGACGTCTATATCTACAAATTGTATATCACCAGATCAACAGGCGGTAGCCCGTTCGGTTGGCTGTGGTTTCTCCCTTCCGTGCTCCTAGTGTTCACACTCGTCTGGATTCTACTATCCTCCAAGGATGCGCTGGCCATACAAAGCCTCATCGGTACGTTCACAATCGCCTACATGGTCATCGTCCTGCCGAAAACGATCTTCATGGTTTGCTCGCTGCTCGATTTACCGTTAAAATACTTACTCAAATGGCAAATCCAGCCTTTTAGCTGGCTGGGAGTCGTACTGGGAGCTTGCATGATGATCATGGTTCTCTACGGGGCTATATGGGGTAAAACACGATTTGACGTGAAACAGGTCACTTTCGCCTCCCCGGACCTCCCCGCCGCTTTCGACGGGTATCGTATCGCCCAGATTTCCGACATACACACGGGTAGTTGGAACGGAGACCGGGCAGCCTTACAAAAAGCCGTGGACCGGATCAACGCCCAGCAAACCGATTTAATTGTTTTCACGGGAGACATCGTCAACACGAAAGCCACGGAACTGGAACCATTCGAAAACATTCTGGCACAACTGAAAGCCCCGGATGGAGTATTCTCCATTCTCGGGAATCACGACTACGGTCCTTACCACAACTGGCCTACCACCGAGGCCCGGGATCAGAATATCCGGGATATACAAGACAAGCAGGCCGTCATGGGTTGGCAATTATTAAACAATGATCACGTGATTTTGAAACGTGCCGCGGACAGCATCGCCTTAATCGGCGTGGAAAATAACGGGGAACCTCCATTCTCTCAATACAGTGACCTCCCCAAAGCCATGAAAGGCACGGAACAATGCGCGTTCAAACTATTGTTAAGCCACAATCCCACGCACTGGCGCCGGGAAGTACTCGACACGGACATCGACCTCATGCTGGCAGGGCACACACACGCCATGCAATTTGCCGTCGGACGACTTTCCCCGTCCCGATTCATGTACCCGGAATGGAGTGGGCTTTACATGGAAGGCAAACAAGGTTTGTATGTCAACGTTGGATTAGGATATATCGGACTGATGCCCTTGCGTTTCGGTGCATGGCCGGAGATCACGGTCATCACGCTGAAACAATTGAAAATGGAGAATTAAAAATTGAAAATGAAAATTCAGTAAGAAATTCGAAAATAAGTGACACTTTTCAGGCGGTTGGATGTTTTGAGGGAAAACTAAAATTAAAACTGTATGTTACACTTTAAAACAATTGCGCTATTATCCTCCGTCACGCTGATCGGATGTACCTCTTCGCCTCATGCTTGGCAAGGACAATCCGGTAGTAAACGAGTTTTCATCGAGTTAGAGACCACACCGGAAGGAACATCTCAAGCCTTCCTGTCACTTCCGGAACAATGGATTGACAAAGCAAAAGCCGACACGCTCGTACTTTCAGACGAAAGTATCCTTGCCATCTTCAACCGGGAGAACATCCGCTTTGAAGGTTCCTTCCATTCCGGCAAAGACTCCATTCAAGCCGAAGTAACCACCTACGGAAAGACTCGGGAATTCGCTCTCGGTAAAGTCGATAGCCTCCAACCGGTCTATTTTGCACAAAATCCACGCCCACCTTATCCTTACCGTTCCGAAGAAGTCACCTACGAGTCATGTGATTCGATACAAGTTGCAGGCACACTGACGATTCCACAAGGTAAAGGCCCTTTTCCAGCTGCCATTATTATATCTGGAACTGGGAAACAAGACCGGGACGGAACCTTTTCCGGCCACAAGCCCTTTTTCAAAATAGCGGACTACCTCACCCGACAAGGCTTTATCGTACTACGAGCCGATGACCGAGGAACCGGAAAAACCAACGGGATATACGAAGAGGCCACGACGAGTGATTTTGCACGGGATGCCCAAGCCGGAATCAATTACTTGAAACAACGCCCGGAAACAGACACCAAGCACATCGGGGTCATCGGACATAGCGAAGGTGGACAAGTAGCACTCATGCTGGGAGCTGACTCCCCGGACGTGTCATTTGTTATTTCTCTGGCAGGAGTGGGTGTTGATGGCTTACAAATATTGAAATTACAAAATGACGCGATCTTGCGTACTACTCCCGGAATGACCCCGGAACGGGTGGATCAGTTTATGAGCCTTTTCAACACGCTATTCGACAAAGTACACTCCGTCCCCTTGGAACAACCCTTAGACATACCCTTACGACAAGCCTTCGACCAATGGGTAGCCCAACAAGATGAGGCCACGCTGAAAGCCGTCAATTTTAATGACGGGAGAGACGAAATGTTTTTCAGTCGTTACCTGCATCAGGCACAAGGACGTTGGTACAGGGAAATGATCAATTATGATCCGGAAAATTATATCCCCCGCATCCATAAACCCGTTCTGGCATTAAACGGGGACAAAGACATCATGGTTCCCGCCAAAGAGAACTTGGAATCCATCAAGCAATTACTGGATAAAGGTGGAAACACACAATACAAAATAGTGGAACTCCCCGGCCTAAACCACATGTTCCAGCGCTGTAAAGAGTGTACCCGGGAAGAAATTCCCGACCTAGAAGACGTGTTTTCAAAAGAGGCCCTACAAATCATGGGGGATTGGTTACGAGAAAATGTACAAAAAGACCGAAAGTAAAATAATCAGACTATAGACAGGATAAAAGGGGTTGAATTCTAAGTCTCTTGCAACTATTTAATGAAGAAAATCGTGGTAAAATGTATTTTTATTGCGATTTTCTTCCCCCCCACAGCTTCTTTTTCTTTTCAAAAATCTCGTGATTCGCGAGAGACTTTCGAAAAGAAAAATAATCTTTCCCTCGCGCGTGTCACCGTCCTATGCTCTTAATGTAACAGCACCAAACAAGACTTTTCAAACTCTTTTTGAAAAAACTAAACCGAAAATGCCGGATTATACTTTTTGAACAACCCATTTTTTACCTCTACAAACTATCTTCTATCGATATACTTGTTATTAACTATGTAAAAATTCATTTACATCTACTAAATATTTACTATTCCATTTCTATTTTAATTGGACAGGAATAGGAGCGGAATAGGAGGGGAATGGGAGCGGCTTACAATATGATAACTAGATAATCGCTATCTAATATAAATTTTGTTAATTATTGTAAGAGAAACAAGCGTTAAAATTTTTCTGAATCCAAACTTAAATCAGAAGATTTTTCCTACGATATGTTCTTCCTGTCGAATTCAACGGATATACATTGATTCTCGACAAGGTTTCAAACGAAAACAAATCATCATTTTCAGATAATAATCGTGAAGACCGTCTCTTTACCTTCTATGGATGAAGCTTTTAGATTACCGCCGTGCATCCGCATGATCTGGCGGGAGACACTTAGCCCGATGCCCGAACCCTCTTCTTTCGTGGTAAAGAAGGGGACGAATATCTCGTTCATGATTTCGGGAGGAATACCGGGACCGTTGTCCCGTACCCGGATCAGCACCTTTCCCGTCGGCCCGTGCTCAGCCGAGAGGGTGATGTGGGCATCTTCCCTACCCCGCAAAGCGTAAAACGCATTTTTCATCAAGTTCAAAAGGACTTGTCCCATGAGGTTCGGATCGGCAAAAACCTTCAGGTCTTCCGGCTCAATGCAAATGTCGATCGTGACTTCCGGAAAATTCGGTTCCGTGCTGCTCAGGATCACCGCCCGCTGGATAAATTCGTTCAAATTGATCAATTCCCGCTCAGGCCGAGGAATGCGGGTAAACTTACGATAGGATTCCACGAAAGAGATCAACCCTTTGCCCGTTTCACTGATCACCTTCAACCCGTTTTCCGTGTTGCGTTTCAAGTCATCGGGAGTGATTTCAGGGTCAGAGTGCATGGAAAGTAACGTGTCGCTCAAAGAGGTTACCGGGGCGATCGAGTTCATGATCTCGTGCGATAACACCCGGATCAGACGTACCCAAGAATCAATTTCTTTCTCGTCGAGTTCGTTCTCGATGTCATTCATAACTAACAGGGTGATGGGCTTGTCTCTTAACAAGATGCGAGAGGCACTGACCAATAATTGCACGGAACCCCGTTCGTTTGTGAAAGTCACCCGCCGACTCTCTCCGGGACGGATTTCCGTCACCAGCAATTTTAAGGCCGGAGACACTCGTTCCAACTGGTTGACGTGTGTAAATATCTCTAAGCCTAGCAATTTTAAGGCAACTTGATTATTCTGCGTCACGAATCCCCGTTCGTCCAATGCCACTATCCCGGAACTCACGCTGTTTATGATCAACTCGTAAAATTGCTCCCGTTGCTGTATCTCCAAGCGGGTATTCTGCAAAATATCCTTGATCCGGTTCAGCACCCCGTTCAGGAAACGCTCGGAATGGCTACCGTCGTGTTCCGGGAAATGAATGGAATAATCATCGTTCTCCAAGGCTTGAAAGAAATAAGCCAGTTTCCGGTTCACAGAGCGAATATTCCACACGATACGAAAGCAACACCCCACGGCGAGTATTGACGTGGCAATCCCTGGAATATACTCCTCTTCCGACAAGAAATAACAGGTCGCCACGACCAAAACGATCAGAAGTAACAAATACGCCAATACCCGCGAGGTGATGTTTCTTACCATATCTTATTCTTACAGATTGAATTTTTTCATCTTGTTATACAGGGTTTGCCGGGTAATTCCTAGCCGGGACGCGACAGCCGACAAATTGCCCTCGTGCCGTTCCAAAGCCTTGCGGATCATCTCCCGTTCCATATCCTCGAGGGTTTCCAAGGGAGCTATCTCGCCCGGCTCGCTTTTGAACAGGAAATCTTCGGGGGTAAGTACCTGCCGATCGCACATGATCACGGCTTTTTCCACGGTGTGCTGTAATTCCCGCACGTTTCCCGGCCATGAATATCCTAACAGCCGTTGCCGGGTCTCGCCGGAAAAGGACAAATCGGGTTTCCGGTATTTCCTGCCGTAGTCCCGTAAAAAGGCCTCTGCCAGTAACAGAATATCATTCCCTCTTTCCCGTAACGGGGGGACTTCCACGTGGATCGTGTTGATGCGATAAAGTAAATCTTCCCGGAAAGTACCTTCTTTGACCATCCGGGGTAAGTCGCTATTCGTGGCACAGATCAGACGGATGTTGACATCAATCGGTTTATTCGATCCCACGCGGATCACCTTCCGGCTTTGCAGGGTTGCCAGTAACTTGGATTGCAGGGCGTATGACAAGTTTCCGATTTCATCCAGAAATAACGTACCCTTGTTTGCCGCCTCGAATTTCCCGACACGATCTTCCCGCGCATCGGTGAAAGCCCCCTTCACATGACCGAACAACTCACTTTCGAAAAGGGTTTCCGTAATTGCTCCCATATCCACCGAAATCATCACCTCCCCTTTCCGCCCCGACAAGGCATGAATTTCCCTTGCCACGATCTCTTTTCCCGTACCGTTTTCCCCGGTAATCAGCACGTTTGCATCCGTGACCGCCACTTTTTCAATCAATTGACGTACCCGACGCATGGCATCCGACTCACCCCACACGACAGTTCGTTCCGGGGAAAGCTGCCCTTTCAGCACTTCTTCCTTTGCTTTGAGTTGTTTCACCTCACGTCGGGATTCATGCAGACGATACGCCGCCAACAGGGTTGCCACGAGCTTGGCATTATCCCACGGCTTGACAACAAAGTCTGTCGCTCCTTCCTTCACGGCCCTTACCGCCAGATCAATGTCCGCGTAAGCCGTGAACAAAACCACGGGGATTTCCGCGGCATACCCCTTGATTCTCGCCAACCAGTAAAGTCCCTCGTTCCCGGTATTGATTCCCGCCGAGAAATTCATATCTAACAATACCACGTCCACCCGACCGGATTCGAGGATTGCCTCGATCTGGTTCGGGGTTCTGATCGTGATTACCTCCCGGAACACTCCTGCCAACAGCATCTCCAAAGCGTTCAGCACGGCCTTGTTATCGTCCACGACCAGTATGGTTCCCTGTTTCGCCATATATCTTGTTTTTCTACTCCAACATTTTTTCTAAAATACGCTCCACTTCTTCAGATGACGGACCGATGGCTAAAATTTTGCCGTCCCGGTCCACCAAAAAAGTTCCCCCACCGGAATTACCGACACAGTATTTAAACCAAATGTTCCCGGCATCGTTGAGTTCCACGAGGTTCAACCACGGGTAGCCATCTTGAAGGGCCGCGGCTTTCGCCGTCTGCACCGTCTTTTCTCTGGCAACCCCGACTATCGTGAAACCTTTGGATTTGTATTTTTCATACACGGGAATCATGCTTTTCGCCGACCGTCGGCACGGGCCGCACCAAGAGGCCCACAGGTCAATCAAAGCTACCTTTCCTTTTATCTGCTCGGATAAAGTCACGGGATTCCCCTCGAAGTCCGGGGCGGTGAAGTCGATGTAATGTCCACCCACTTCGATCTGTTTTAATGACTGAAGCATGGTAGCGATTAACCCCGTGTATGAATGTTTGGGGAACATGGGTTTATAGATGGTGTAATACATATTTTCCAGACGCGGCAAGTCTTTAAAAGACAAAATCTCAAGTTCTTCGGGAAAACCATGTACCCGGTAATCTACCCAATGTCTTAAATCATCCATCAACAGGAAGTAGGTCGCCACCGACGGATACTTTTCCATGTATCCCTCTTTCCATTTCTGCTCTTCTTTCCTTAAATTTTTATATTTTTCGTTCAACGCTATTGCTTGAGGGGTACACTCTTTGTTCTCCTTCTTTAATTGCTGGTAAATAGCATCCAAACTATCATACTTTTGTTTATTCTCGTAATTTTGAGACATCAATTCATGCAATTCCAAGGCCCTAGGCGTATAATAAAGTGCAGGCTCTCTCAATGAATCATATTGACGATATATCGTGCTAAAATGAAATTGCTCTTCTCTCAATTGCTGATAACGTTGATACAGCTCATTGACCTCTTTTCCACGAGTTTCCGAATCCGTATAGGCATCTTCCGACTGAATCGTGATCTCGACTTCCCCCGGTTCTATGAAAAAACTTACCGGACGATAAGAAGATTTTGCCAGTTCGTCGGTAAACACGAACCAGTACATTTTGCTCTCTCCTAATTGGCACACGTATTCGAACTTCCCGTTTCGAACAGGTATTATGGCGTATGGTTCCTGAATCCGATCATCATCCTCGTATCCCATCAACACTAATCGATAGCTCGACGGGTGTCCCAGCACCTTCCCCCGGATCAGGCAATCGCTCCCCTTTTCCAGCTTTTGCGGTTTCTCATCCAACACGATTCCCCCAATCCGCCAGTCCGTTTCATGGTTCCCCTCCACGTAATCCACCTTTTTCTCCCCGGCATTCACGGGTTCGAAATAGAGCTGAAAAGTCATCTGCCCGGATTCCGGTAAAAATACCTGTTCATTCAGCTTGATCCCCTCAGCTTTTAAGAGCTTGTACTCTTTACCACTTTCCCCTCTTAATACCGTGCGCCCCACAACCCGAAACCACTCGTTAGGTAAATACTTCACTTGTCCCGTGATAATTGTCGCCTTATCGGTCAGCTCCATTTTTATAATATCAAACATATACGTGTTGGTTGTCTCGTACCACGGGACTTCAATCACTCGTTGTCCCCATCCCAACGATGTCCAGAGACACAAGCATAATCCGAAGAGCAAGCTTTTACCTTTCATAAATTGTTATTTTTTGGTTTTTAATTCTTCCCGTCTCGTCCAAATTTTTCCGGAGGGTAATCGTTCTATTTTAAATCAGAGAATTTCCCGGTTTTCCAACTCGGTCACGATTTGCCCGTCAAAGAGATGAACCACCCGGTGGGCATACGAGGCGTCATGCTGGGAGTGGGTCACCATGACAATGGTGGTTCCCTCTTGGTTCAGCTCGGTCAATAGGTTCATGACTTCCGCCCCGTTTTTGGAATCGAGGTTTCCGGTCGGCTCGTCGGCAAGGATCAGCTTGGGCCCTGCCACGACGGCACGGGCAATGGCAACCCGCTGTTGTTGTCCCCCGGAAAGTTGCTGCGGGAAGTGCTTGACCCGGTGACTAATGTTCATCCGGTCGAGAATCGACGTGACCAGTTCCTTTTTCTCCGACGCCTTTTTCTTCAGGTAGATCAAGGGTAATTCCACGTTCTCATAGACATTCAACTCGTCAATCAAGTTAAAACTCTGGAACACGAAACCGATGTTCCCCTTGCGAACCTGCGTCCGCTGTTTCTCTTTTAAATGCCCGACTTCCTGCCCGTTGAAATAATAATTCCCGGATGTCGGGTTATCCAACAAACCGATGATGTTTAATAAGGTTGACTTACCACAACCGGAAGGTCCCATAATGGCCACGAATTCTCCCTGTTTCACGTGAAGGGACACATCGTTCAACGCTGTTGTTTCGACCTCTTCAGTACGAAATACTTTACTTAAATGCTCAATTCTTATCATGATTCAATCTATTTACGAGTAAAACTTCACGTTGAACGTACCATTATCATGCCAAAAGGTATTTTACACTAATTATCAATACATTACCAAAATGTACTTCATATCACGTGTCAAATAATTAGACAATCGTGTCTTATTTTTTGACATCCCGTTCTTCCCCATTTTCCTCTATACAACTGAAAACAAACACTTTCCGACTTTGGCACGACATTCGTTCCTCTGGATGCAAGATAAAACAAAAAATGATGATATTAAAGCAATATTCCATTCTATTGAGCATTTTAACATCCGGTTTGCTTGTCAACGGGCAAAACCGGGAATGGAGCCTTCAGGAGTGTATTGATTACGGCGTGGAGAAAAGTCTTTCCATGCAACAACGGGAGCTACAAAATAAAAACGATAAACTGGACGTGCGGGATGCCACGCTCTCGCTCCTACCCTCCGTTAACGGGATTTCTCCCGGCGTTAGTTACAGTTTCGGTCGGGGGATTGACCCGGAAACGAACACGTACACGAATACCCGCTATATGTCGGTCGGGGGATTCGGCGTAGGCAGTAGCCTGACCGTGTTTGCCGGGTTCAGTAATATCAATCGCCTGCGAGCTACCAAGTTAAGCCGCCTGATGGGATGGGAAGAAACCGAGAACCAAGCCAACCAGATCGCCATACAGGTGATGAATGCTTTCTTCACGTTATTGTATGCCGAGGAAGAGGTTCGGATCACGCAGGAACAGGTGGAAAACTCCCGGTTGCGTCTCAAAAAGATTGAGCGGGAATACGAGTTAGGGAAAAAGCCGAAGAGCGATCTTTTCGAGATGCAGGCGCAACAAGCCTCCGTGGAGTTCCGGCTGATCACGGCACAAAATAATTGTCTCAACGCGCAAGCCAATCTCAAGTACATTATGAATTATAACGCGGAAGAGGAATTAAAGATTGATGCCCAGTCGGTTTCCGAAGTTCACCCGGAACTCCACGAGTTGAAGACCGAAGAGGTTTTCTCGCAAGCACTCCAAACATTGCCGGGAATCAAACTGGCCGCTTACCAAATCCGTTCCGCACAGCTCGGCGTGTACTCGGCAAGAGCCGGGTTATATCCCTCGATCAGTATTAGCGGAAGTATCTCTTTCGGAAATTATAGTGACCAGCGTTCGGGGGATTTCTTCTCGCAAATCACGGACCGAAACCAGATCGGGAAAGGGTTCAGCATCGGTATGAGTATTCCCTTCTACTCCGGTCTCAGCCGCCGTTCCAGTCTCCAAAGAGCCAAACACAATTATCAATCGTCGAAGATACAATACCAACAGACGGAACGAGCATTATATAACGAGATACAACAAGCCCTGCAGGATTTGAAGTCCTGCACCCAGCGCTACCGGATTGCCGTTCAGCGAGAGAATTTCAGCACCCTCTCCTACAACGCCGCCCGCAAACGTTACGAGCAAGGACTAATCACCATCATCGACCTGAACACGACCTCCAACAGCCTCCTCGAAGCAAAGTACGACGTGCTGCGAGCCCGCTTGGACTACGTGATGCAGAAGAGAATGATTGATTTTTATCAAGGAAAACCGTTACAATTGAAAATTGAAAATTGAAAATTGAAAATGAAAAAACGAACTCCCTCCCCCCTTCGGGGTGCTCCCTCTATAAACAGAGGGAGAGTTGAAATACTCCCTGTTTTCGGGAAGAGTCACCAGCTCCTCCTCTGTTTATAGAGGAGGTGGCAGCGAAGCTGACGGAGGAGTTCAATCTAAAATCTAAAATAATTAAATCTAAAATAACATCGTGGATCGACTAATAGAACAAAAAAGAGGAATTAAGAGGAAACATATACCTTACCTCATCGGGGGAATATTTATTCTCTGGTTTGCCGGGTGGGCCGTGTTCGGGAATCACGAATCGGCTTTGCGGGTGGACAAGGAGAAAGTGACTATCGAGGACGTGAGTCAAGGGATATTCCATGATTATATCCGAATCATGGGGAACGTGGAACCGTTGACATTCTCGCAGTTAACCGTGCAGGAAGGGGGAAACGTGAAAGAGATTCTCGTGGAAGAGGGAGAAATGGTGAAGGCAGGAGAGGTCATTATCCGGCTCGAAAGTAAGAACCTGGAAACGGAGATACTGAATAGCAAGGATCGGTTCGCCGAGGAAGAGAACTCCGTGCAGAATAGCCTGCTGGACTTGGAACGGGAAGAGCTGAACCTGCAACAGGAACGATTGACGCTGGAGCTTGACGTGGAACGGAAGAAACGAAAATACTTGCAGAACAAGCAACTTTTCGAGGAAGACTTGATCGCCAAGGAAGAGTATCTCGTGGCCAAGGAAGATTACGAGTACGCCATCCACAACCGGGAGCTGATCACAGAGAAACAAACGAAAGATTCCATTCGCCGCCACTCACAGGTCATTATGCTCAAGCAAAAAATGGAGAATGCCCGGCGTAACCTGCGACTGACACAGGAACGCTATGCCCGGCTTAACGTGTGCGCCCCGATCGACGGGCAGTTGAGCGACCTGAACGTGGAGATCGGTCAAGTGGTGGGGGCTGGCAGCCAGATCGGGAAAATCAACGTGCTGAACAATTACAAGGTGATGACACAAATCGACGAACATTATATTGACCGGGTACGCAAGGGGCTGACCGCCACGTTAGAGCGACAAGGGAAGGATTACCAGATGGGGGTGATCAAGGTGTACCCCGACGTGAAGGACGGGCAGTTCAAGACCGACTTGGAGTTCACGACTACCGTCCCTCCCAATATCCGGACGGGACAGACGTACCATCTGAACCTGCAACTCGGTGCGGCGGACGAATCGATACTGATTCCCAGAGGTACTTTTTACCAAAGCACCGGGGGACAATGGATATACGTGTTGTCGCCCGACGGAACAGAGGCTTTCCGGCGAAAAATAAAAATCGGCAAACAGAATCCCCGTTATTATCAAGTGACGGAAGGACTCGAACCGGGTGAAAAGATCATCACGTCGGGATACGAAATGTTTGGCGACAATGAACGACTTATTTTCAAGTGATTTTTTGTACTTTGCAACACGGCTAAAAATAACACGATATGTATCATCTCAAACTGGTAGGACGTCAGATTTTTCAACGGAAAGGCTATTTCGTGATCAACACGATCGGGCTGGCCGTGGCTCTCACCGCCTCCGTATTTATTTATACTTTTCTGGTAAAAGAGTGGCAGACAAACACGTTCCACGAGAATGTTGACCACATTTACCGGATCACGGTTCAAACCGACGGGAATACCCACTGGGGGGCAGAGGTTTGCAGCTCGCTGGGAGAGATTGCCAAAGCGGAATTGCCGGAAGTGACTGACTATACCCGGATCATCACGGCACGGGAGATGAAAATTCGCTGGGAGAATGACGATCATTATCAAACCGGGATTTCCTGCGGGTACGCTGACCGACAATTGTTCAGCATGTTCACGTTCCCGCTCGTGACGGGGAGTATTCAAGCCTTCGAACACCCCGGCTGGGTGGTGATTTCGGAAAGTATTGCCCGACGTCACTTTAAGGATGCAAATCCCATAGGGAAACTGGTATATCTGGAAAACCTGTACACGAGTGGAAGTGTTTCAACATTCCGGATTGCCGGGGTCATGAAGGATATGCCACCCCGTTCATCCATTCAAGCCGACGTGATTCTGGATTTTTCCGTGATAGAACATTCGTTCCGGTACAACATGGGAAACGCCGTGCAGACGTTTATTCAATTAACCGACGGGGCAGATGTCCAAAAAGTTGAAGAGCAATTACTTCAAATTGAATACCGGGAGTCTGATTATATTCGGGAACAAAAGGAGCTATTGCAGTTACAACCGTTACGGGAAATGTACCTGCACTCGGATCACATACAGGACTTTGACCTCTCCTTTGCCCAAGGGTCGGGAACTTTTAACTGGATTCTGTTCGGAATCCTCTTACTCATCCTGTCGCTGGCATTTTGTAATTACCTCATCATCAAACTAGCCCTAGCGGATAAAAACGCAGAACGGTTTGCCATACAAAAACATTTCGGGAGTAGTAATCGAAATATTTTCGTGCAGGTGTTGCAGGAAATAGGCATATATACCGTGACGGCCTTCGCCCTGACGGTCGTGCTGACCTTTATTTTTTATCCCTATTTCGCACAAATCATTTCGCCCAAGCATCCCTTTCCATTTTATTTGGGCGGAACGGAAGTTATCGGTTTCCTGCTCATCTTCCTGCTGTTTGCCGGATGCATCGGGGGAATTACTTACGGGCATATTAGCCGAAAACTCAACTCTTCCGGACTGAAAAACACGATTACCTCTTCCCGCTCGTCGCTGGATTTGAAGAAAATTCTGATGATTGCCCAACTGACAATCTTCTGCGGATTGCTTTTTTTCTCCATCGTGTTTCTCCGACAAATCGATTATCTCCAAAATAAACCGCTGGGTTACAATAACCGAAACACGATTTCTTTCGATTGGCCGAATCCCTACGAGATCACGTCCCTGAAGGAAGAGTTGTCGCAACACCCGGACGTG
Organism: Butyricimonas sp. RTP31003st1_G1_RTP31003_210430; assembly: GCF_040920905.1. Taxonomy (NCBI): domain Bacteria; kingdom Pseudomonadati; phylum Bacteroidota; class Bacteroidia; order Bacteroidales; family Odoribacteraceae; genus Butyricimonas; species Butyricimonas sp. RTP31003st1_G1_RTP31003_210430. The sequence goes on from NZ_JBCOSQ010000023.1 coordinate 35,375, forward strand.
CTGGCCGTGAGTTGCGGAGCCTTGCTCCCGATCGGGAACTGGGCGCACTGGGACATTCATTTGGCCGAGCAACCGGAAAAAAGCATACAATCCTACTCGCTTTTGTGTGACGAAGATTTCCTCCGTACCTACCAGTTAAAACTCGTGGAAGGACGGGATGCCAAAACGAAGGTCACGACACCGGGAATCTATTCCCGTAAGCCCGTGGACGTCGTGGAGATTGTCGTGAACCAGAAGTTCGTGCGGCAAATGGGATTGAGTCACCCGATCGGAACGCTACTGAGTGACGGAACCGCCAAAATGCAAATCGTGGGGATCGTGCAGGACTTCCACTACCGTTCACTCTACGAACCGATTCAACCCGTCATGATCGGTAGTGACCTTCCGGGGGTGTCGTTCACCCTCATCGTCCGGTACCGGGAAGGGAAACGAAGCGAGATGATCCGTTACCTGCGACAATTACACGAAACCCGTCACCCGGAAACGCTGATGAGCTATCAAGAATATCCCTATTCCGAACTATACGAGCGAGAAATCATGCTGGGACATCTCGTGTATATATTCACGGGCATCGCCCTATTGATCGGGGGCATGGGAGTACTTGCCTTTTCTGTTTTCATCGCCGAGAGCAAGACTAAAGAAATCGCTCTCCGCAAGGTGAACGGGGCCTCGGAAGGGCAAATTATGATTTACCTGAACCGTATTTTCACGGGGCAAGTAGCGGTCGCCTGTGTCGTGGGGATTCCCTGTTCCTATCTGATTTGCCGACAATGGTTGCAAGGTTTCGCATATAAAGTCACGATAAGCCCTTGGATTACCGTTTGCGTGATCGGGGGGACTTTGCTACTGGTGGTTCTCGTCACCGGCTGGCAAATACGCCGGGCCACACGCCGAAACCCGATTGATACCCTTAAAACCGAATGATCATGCGGATGTTCCAATATAAAATATTATTCCGGCATTGGGGTAAAAACAAAATATATCCCTGTATCTCGACATTCAGTCTGGTTATCGGTCTCACGTGCAGCACGCTACTGATTGGGTTTGCCATGCACGAACGGCGAACGGCACATTCCACGCCCGGAGAGGATCAGCTTTACGTGGTGCAAACGAAAGATAATTTTTACCACAACTCGGAACTGAAAACGTACGATACCCCGGTCGGGGCTGCCCAAAAACTACACGAGAAATACCCGCAGGTGACGGGGTACTGCACTTTTCGACAAGAATTTGTCGTCATGCACCGAGGAAAGCACAAGCTGGAGATTGATAACGCTTATAAAGTAACTCCCGGTTTCGACACGCTTTTCCAGCCGGAAATGATTAGCGGGAATTTAAAACAAACTTTATCGCATCCCTTGGAGATCGCGATAACCCGGAGTTTTGCCCTCCACACGTTCGGGAAGGAAAACCCGGCGGGAGAGGTTCTCACGCTCGAAACCTACAAAGATGTATTCGTGAAGAACGGGGACGGTTACGGGGTTTCACAACAACAAGTCAATCAAGACTACACGATCACCTCAGTCATTGACGATCGCCAACCAAGTGTCCTGTATTACGAGCTTCTTTTCGGGTTATCCCCGGAAGAGATTGCCCGACAACCTTTCAGTACTTCGTGGTATCATAACGTGGTGCAAGTGCAAGCGGGAAGTGATCTATCCGCCCTGCAAGAAAAGGATGAAAACGCCACCCCGCTTTTCCTGCTCCCCATCGAACAGGCGTACTACACGAAAGATTATTCAGAGAACCGACTTTTCAGGTACCGGGATTATAAACAGTTGCAAACCAGCCTGTATATCGCACTACTTATTCTGATTATCGCTTGTTTTAATCACGTGAATATCAACATGACCCGGTCGTTCCAGCGTTTGCTTTATTCCGGCCAGCAACTGATACACGGGGCTTCCCGGAACGAAATCCGGTGGCAGGTGATTCAAGAAACGGCACTCCAAGTAGGCTTTGCTTTCGTTATTTCACTGGCATTGATTTACACGGTGTTACCGACGTTTAATGCCTTTATGGATTCCAAGCTGGCTTTTGTCGATCTGTTCCGGGGAGAAACGCTACCGATCATTTTCTATACCCTTGTCGCCGTGATCCTGTTCCCGTCAATTTATATCCTGTACAAAGCGGAACGGGTGGCTCTGGCCGATATTCTAAGGAAAAATTACACGTTTCATCGCTCGCTGATTGCCGGAATCATTGTTGTCCAATTCACAATTTCAATCATTTTACTGGCCCTTTTCCTCACGATAAAAGGGCAGACCGAATATATCACACACATTCGCCCGGATGCGGAATCGATTGTTTCCATAGAACACGAATATATTCCCGACGAACATTCGTGGAAGATATTCAAGGAACAAGTGATCACGCTACCGGAAGTTGTTGACTACACCTCTACCCTCCCGCTCATGAACGGGGCCATCGCTAACCGGGAGTTTAATGCCAACACGCTAAAGATGGATCAACGCTTTTTCCGTTTTTATCACGCCGAACTCGTGGCAGGGGATTCCTTGTGTCATGCTACCGATGTTTCGATCCACAAGGTGCTGGTGAATGAATCGCTGATCAGAAAGAAACAGATCGAAAACCCAGTCTGGCAATCTTTTTCACATGACGGGATGGACTTCGTAATTTGCGGAGTCATCAAGGATTACGCTATTGATCACGTCACAAACGAGGTCGAACCGTTAATTATCATCCGGGAGACGGATGACTGGGTAAACGCCAGAGGCTCGGTGATTAAAACCCGACCGGGAGAGGTTGAGGCCACGATTGCCCGGATGCAGAGCTTGTGGGAAACGATCGCTCCTGATGAATCACCGTTGGTTTTTACCTCTTTGACCGAGATTTACAGGGATATACACAAGGAAGAGTTTCGGACGGCACGAATCGTTTCCGTATTCACATGGATCAGTATGCTACTCTCTTGCATGGGATTATTCGGGTTAGCGTGGTATTCGGTGGAATGTCGGACAAAAGAAATTTGCCTGCGGAAAGTCAACGGGGCAACCGAAAAGCAAATCGTACTGCTCGTGTGCGGACGTTTTGTGAAATGGATGATCTGGGCCTCACTTCTCGGTATTCCAATCGCTTGGTATTTAGCTAACGCATGGATTTCGCAATTCGTGTACAGGGCTGAGTTATCCCCGTGGATTTTTATCACGAGTATATTGTTCGTAATTATGATAGGCATTATTACCGTGATTCGCCAATCTTGGTATGCCGCAACACTAAACCCGATAGATACCCTTAAAACCGAATAGTCATGTTTAAACAATATTTCAAAATTATCCTCCGCAACTGGAAAAAGAACAAGATATACACCGTCATCAATATCGTGGGGTTGGCCATAGCCTTCTCCATCACGTTATTGATCTCGAATCACGTGATCACGGAATGGACAATGGACAAGTTTCATTCCAATGCAGGAAACATCTACCGGATTACTAACCAATACCTAGAATCCAAGGAGTGGGAAAGTCTTACCGCCTACCTAATCGGTCCTTATGCCAAACAGGAAATCCCCGGCATTGTCAATTACACCAGAATTATGCCCAGCAACTCTTACGGAATAAAAAACAACGAGACGGAAGAGTATATCCCCATTCCCAAAAGTCTTTTTATAGATGAAAATTTCTTTCAAATGTTTGATTTCCCAATTATACAAGGAAAAATCGACAGCACAGTATTAAATTGGATCGTCGTCACCCAAAACTACGCAAAACAGCACTTCGGCGGCCAAAATCCTATCGATAAAACTGTCTTCATCAAAGACTTGGATTCCGAAAAAGACCACGGATGTGTAGCCCGGATTGTAGCTGTGATCGAAGATTTACCGGCAAATTCTTCCATTCAATCCGACATTTTTATTGACAGTCGAGTCATCTCAAAAAATAGGGATATACTCTATTGGGGATGTTGTTCCTCCTATACCTATCTTCAACTTGCATCAACAGCAGACATCTCCGTCATCGAGCGAATGATACCTCAAATGATCGAAAAAAACAACTCTTACTTGAAAGCCAATGAATACAGATGCCAATTACAACCCCTAACAGACATCTATTTTCATTCAAACCACCTTCATCCCGAGGCCATTTTACGAGGCCAAATATCCTTGTCTCTCCTTCTCTATGGAATTATTTTACTGATCCTATTTTTGGCACTAGGCAACTACATCATGATCAAAACGGCCCAAATAAATAAAAATATTACCCGAATGGGCATACAAAAATGTTTCGGAGCCGACAACCGGACAATACGACACCAGTTATCGCTGGAAATTGGTATTCACACTCTATGTGCCTTACTTTTATCTTTCGCACTCGCTTACGTGTTGCACCCGTACATCATAGAAATTCTCTCTCCGGAACACCCGTATTGGTTTCATCTATCCTTTCAAAAATTCGCGGGATTCCTCTTACTTGTCTTCTTCGCCATGTTCTTAACCGGATTTGTATTACACTTATACACTCATAGAAGATTAAACCATAACGGACTCAAACAGGCCATCCAACCTGCTCCCGGGTATAAGGATATAAAAAAAATACTCACAATTGTACAAATTACAATTTTCAGCGCCCTCCTTTTCAGTGCCCTCGTAGTATCAAGGCAAATGAACTACATGCAACACATGGATTTGGGATTTAATCAGGAAAACATCTTATATTTTTACTGGCCGGACAATGAATTTCGATACGAAACCCTAAAACAAGAACTGCAACATCACCCTGCCATACTTAACGCCAGTAATGGGTACCCCCTCCCATGCTACGAAAGGGCCGAATCGATCTCAATACCTAACCAACCGGAGAAAACCATTAAAGCTCGTATCATTCTCGGCGATGCTGACTATATCGATACATACCAAATTCAACTTCAAGAAGGCCGATGCCTAAAAAAGTATAACTATCCTATTGATCTGAAAGAATTTGCAAGAATCCGTCCCAACCATATCCGAGAAGCTATCGTTAACCAGTCTCTCGTGAAAGCTCTTCAACTAGAACACCCGTTGGAAACCATACTCAACTTATGGGATCATGAGTGCCCTCTCAAAATAGTGGGGGTCGTGGACGATTTCCAGTATTTCCCGCTATACAAATACACGGAACCTGCAATCATCATGTACGAATTCCCTCAAATATCCTCCACGATGATCGTTCACTACCAAACGGGAGAATTCCAAAACGTATATCGTTACATCCGGGCAATGTTCCAAGAGAAATTCCCCAATACCGTTTTTAAATGTGAAGAATATAATTTTTCAGAATTATACGGCAAAGATATCGCCGTTGTAAAACTCATCATCTTGTTCGCCCTCATAACTATCCTCATTGGTGGCATGGGTATTTTCGCATTCTCTACTTTCATGGTTGAAAGTAAAACTCGGGAAGTCGCCCTACGTAAAGTAAACGGGGCTACCGAATGGCAGATCATGCAACTCTTTAATCAACAATTCTTCGCAAGAGTTCTTCTCGCCTGTTTTATAGGTCTGCCCGTTGCTTACTATGCCTCGAAAGAATGGTTAAAAGGATTCGCTTACAAAGTAGAAATCCATGCGGGATTATTCATATTTGTTTTCCTCACTTCCGTCTTTGTAGTCCTCGCCATCACAACTTGGCAGACTCGAAAGGCCGCCCGCCAAAACCCAATAGATACCCTTAAAACTGAATAGCCATGTTTAAGCAATATTTTAAATTCATAGTACGCAAGCTTTCCCGCAACAGGGTTTACACGGTGATCAATATTGTCGGGTTGTCCATTGCCTTTTCTGCCGCTTGGCTGATATACAGCCACACGGCAAACGAGTGGAATATGGACGGGGATTTGAAAAACAGCGACAATATTTACCGGGTAATTACCCGATACGGTGATGAGGATTTCTGGAATTGCCGAACCAACACACCATTCGGCCCTGCAGCAAAACGAACATTTCCGGAGATCGTACAGGTAGCACGCTATTTTCAAAAAGATTATCGCATAAAAATAGAGGATAGTCAAGATTTTACCATAGAACCTAAACTTGCATTTGTCGACCCTCCGTTCTTTGATCTGTTCGAGATTCCCGTGATACAAGGGAAAATTGACACAACCGTTTTTTCATGGATCGTGTTCACGGAAACAAGTGCCAAACGCTACTTTAACAAGGAGAACCCTATCGGGAAGACGGTAACCATTAAAGATGGAATCAATAATAGGAAAAAAGACATCAAATGCCAAGTTGTCGCTGTTATAAAAGATTTTCCGGCGAATTCGACGATTCAAGCAAATATCATCGTAGATTACCGACAAGGTGCCCCATATTTTGATGAACATCGAGGAAATTACTCTTTGTACACCTATTTTCATATTCTACCAACCGCTGACCTGCGAGCCATCGAAAAGAAACTACCGACAATCGCCTCCAATATGCCGGACGACGTTAACCATTACAGCCACAGACTTCAACCTCTGAAAGATATTTATTTTCATTCCGAGCATCTACGAGAAGATGAATTGTTACGGGGTTCTCAATCCCTAACCTATTTATTATGGAGTATCACAATTCTTATTCTACTACTTGCTGCCGGAAACTTCCTACTCATCCGAATTGCCCAACAAGACCGGGATTCTTCCCGTTTTGCCATACACAAATGTTATGGAGCCAGTAACAAGCATTTATTCTATCAATTGCTCGGTGAAATCGGGTTACAGACAGGAGTTATTCTTCTACTCTCGTGTATTTTGACCTATGGATTGCATCCTTATTTCATCCAGATTTTGTCACCGGAGCATATTTATCCATTTGAACTTTTCAACCTTTCCAATTTCGTATTTGTAGGATTTATATGTCTGATTATGGGGATCATTTGCTCCATTTTATACTTTCATTTTAAACATCATGTTAGCCGGGAAGGTGTGAGAGGTATGCTCCAACCCAAACCACAACAGATAAATCTTTCCAAAATTTTAACCATATTACAAATCGGTATTTTCACCTCATTACTTTTTTATTGTACCATCATTATTTCTCAAATTAATTTTATAAAAAACAAACCACTAGGGATAGATACAGAACATATCCTTCAAGTTGGCTGGTTTGACAATTCCCGCAGCTATCAACCTCTAAAAGAAGAATTACTTCAGCATCCCGGAATTCTTTATGTATGTAACGGTATGAGTATACCTTTTACTTACATACCCTCCATCGAGAAAATACCCCTCCTCACAGAGCCGGAAAAACAAGTTGATGTTGTATGTGCATACGGGGACGAAGACTTTACCAATGTATATAAAATTCCGATTATTGAAAGTCAGGAGTTTACTCCTATCGAATTTAATCCCTCGCCTGAAAATAATTACTCATCAACAACCGACGTGTGGGTAAATAAAAAATTCGTGGAAACGTTCAAACTGGATCACCCTCTAGGAATGATCCTAAACCAGCAACATTCTGTTCACTATCGAATTACAGGAGTTACGGAAGATTATCACACGCAATCACTCCATTACCCGGTACGCCCTACGATGATTTTGCCGCCATCCTCGTATTTATTATTAATACGTTACCAACCGGGAAAACGGCAAGAGATTCTTGAATATCTGCAAGACTTATATCTATCCCGAAACCCAGAATATATTTTCGAATGCAAGGAATACAATTACTCAGACCTATACCAAAAAGACATGGCCTTTATGGAACTCGTGATTCTGTTTTCACTGATCGCCATTCTAATCGGTGGTATGGGGATATTCGCTTTTGCCATATTCATGGTGGAAAGCAAAACGAGGGAGATCGCCCTTCGAAAAGTAAACGGGGCATCGGAACGACAAATCATGCTGTTATTTAACCGACAATTCATGACGAAAGTCTTCATGGCCTGCGTGATCGGTCTACCGATAGCGTACTACGCCTCCCGGAAATGGCTGGAAAATTACGCTTACAGGATAGAAATACAACCTTGGATTTTCGTACTTACCATCGTTATATCCCTTTGTATTGTTCTGCTCGTGACCAACTGGCAGATCCGGCAAGCATCAAGAAATAACCCGATAGATACCCTTAAAACCGAATAATCATGCAAAACGTTCAATTCAAAATCATATTTCGAGGTTGGATAAAAAACAAGACCTACACGCTGATTTCTTTGATCAGCCTGATCACGGGGATCACGTGTTGCACGCTGCTCGTTACTTTCGTGATACACGAATATAATATCGCTCATTCTATCTTGAATAGTAAAAACTGTTATCTTGTTCAGGAGCAAAAAGAACAAGATGCCACCCCCAGTGAGGCTCTCATTTCCGGGAAAAGTGGAGTTCAACTCAAAAATACCTATCCAGAGGTAAAATCCTATTGTGTACTCCGAAATGAACATCTTTTTTTATCAGAGGAATCCGAAGAATCAGACTATATGTATGCTTATTCTGCAACACCTAGCTTCACCGAATTCTTTAAACTTCCCCTCTTATCAGGAGATTTACACAAAACGCTTTTGACATCTAACGAAATTGCTGTTACTCGGTCTTTTGCCCTCCAATACTTTGGAATTGCTAACCCCATCGGAAAATCAATCACGTTAGGACATAGTATACGCTATTTTAATGGGAAAGAAAATACCTATAAAACGATATTCCAATCTCACACGATCACAACTGTTATCGACGATTCCCAAAAAAGTTTTCTTCATTACGGGATATTGCGAGGACTCCCAGACGAGGAAATTTCACAAATTACCGGATTCCCTTTTTATACGTTTATCGAACTCACACCCGAAGTTACGGTTCAAAAATTCATGGCAAAAATAAACGATCGAAACGAAGGACAATTTGAGGATAAAACAATCTATCTAAAACCAGCCAAAGAACTTTATTTTTCAGAAACAAGGCATTTATATGAAAGAGGATTAATCTTCAAACGTGATCCTTCTTTCGTTTACTTAGGCATGGGTGTTGCCATACTCATATTTATCATCGCTTGTTTCAACCACATCAACATTTGTCTGACCCGTACCATACAGCAATTAAAAACAACCGGGATTCAACTTATTTCGGGAGAATCAAAACAAGGAATACGTAAACAGTTAATCATGGAAACCGGATTACTCGTTATGTTTTCCTTTATCGTATCCATCGGCATCATCCATGTACTTATCCCTTATTTCAATACATTCATTACTTCCGACTTAAGTCTATCGGATTTATATGCCGGATATACCCCACTGGTACTGATTCTTTTACTCGGTACAATTATCATCATACCTCCTTTATACGTGATCCTAAAAATCAATAAAAATTCTCTATCCGAAATTCTAAAGAATGAAAACAAACAAAAAACTATTCTCATTCGCAATATTGTGATTACCCAGTTTACCATATCCATTATCCTGACGACAACAGTGGTAAACATTCACCACCAGATGGACTTCGCAACACATTGCCGTCCACACGCTAATGAAATTTTGATATTAGGGTGGGGACTATATTCAGTAGAAGATGAAACGATTAAAATTTTCTATGATCAACTCACTTCCATCCCGGAGATCACACATCGCACAATGAGCGCAATCACTCAAAATTGCACTTACGGACTAGACAACATGTACGTGGATTGTGCGGATGCCGATCTCTCATTCTTTGATTTTTATGATATACAACTTTTGGGAGGAAGACTTTTCTCTCCGGGAAAACAAGGATTACATGAAGCCATCGTGAACGAGACTTTTCTAAAGAAACAAGGGATAACAGAGCCCCTAGGTAAAACATTCCAAATATGGGATGAAACCTACACGATCGTCGGGGTCGTTGCCGATTATCCAAGAGATAAACTCACCCGAGAGATCACGCCATTATTTATTCGATTCAGTGATACCGGGTCCGATCGTCATATTATCCGTATTCAACCCGGTACCCGAAAAATAGTCGAAGAAAAGATTAATGCACTTTGGAAACAAGTTGCTCCGGGAGCAATCGAAATAAAAACTTGTAGTCTGTCTGAACGCTACATGGAGTTTCACGAAGAAGAGTTACAAGTCATGAAAATTCTTTCAATATTTTCCTATATCAGCATTTTGCTAGCCGGTTTAGGATTATTCGGATTAGCATGGTTCTCCGTGGAGAATAGGCGGAAAGAGATCAGCCTCCGTAAAATCAACGGGGCCAGTGAAAACCAAATCGCCGTGTTACTGTGCGCCCGTTTTATCAAATGGATTCTGATTGCTTTTTGCATCGGGGCGCCAATTGCCTATTATTGCTCGGCACAGTGGCTCACACAGTTCGTTTATAAAAACGAGATTTCTCCGGTATCATTTATTTTTATCGGTATTGCGGCAGTCGTTATTGGCACGCTGACCGTGGCATGGCAAGCATTTAAAGCCTCCCGGATGAATCCGGTAGATACTATAAAATAGGGGAAAGTCAAGCGTTCTTTCCCCTATCCAAATCATTCTCGTCCGGTTCCGTACCCAAGGCATCGGACTCTTCTTTTACCTCGTCCATGTAATTAGCCAAGTTATCCCGGGCATCATCATCGTCATTCTCCAGAATTTCACCTAAAACGTTTATATATGCCTCGTGTAATTTCTCATCATCTTCGGGTGTCAGATGCTTTTTCACATCCATATTCTCTTGTTTCTTTTCCTTCTCTTTCATAACCGTGTTCGTTTGAATTTATACACGTGAAACGAAAGAAAAGGAAAAAAGTTCGAGTATCAAGAATACATCTTAATTTCGCCAGTTGTTCGGTAGGTTGTTCGGTAGTTGTTCGGTTATCAAGTTTCTTATTTTATGCCTGCTTGATCGAAAGACCGATACGTTTCCGTACCTTATCGACCTGCACGATTTTCACTGAAATATGCTGATTCAAAGAAAGTACATCCGCCGGGTTCGAAATATATTTATCGGCAATCTCGGATATGTGTACCAGCCCGTCCTGTTTCACGCCAATATCCACGAAGGCTCCGAAGTTCGTCAGATTAGTCACGATACCCGGAACAACCATCCCGATCTCCAGATCGTCAATCGTATGAATATTATCAGCGAAACTGAATACTTTAGCCACGGAACGGGGATCACGCCCCGGTTTCTTGAGTTCATCCATGATGTCTTTCAACGTGGGTAGCCCAATCCGGTCATTCACGTAACGGGATAGTTCAATCTTATTACAAGCCTCCTCGTTACCAATCAACGACTTCAACGGGATTCCCAAGTCTTTTGCCATCCGTTCTGCCACTGCGTATGATTCCGGATGCACGGATGAATTATCCAAGGGATTTTCGGCCCCCTCGATACGAAGGAACCCGGCACACTGTTCGAATGCCTTCTCTCCCATACGTTTCACTTTTTTCAATTCGCCGCGACTACGGAATGCCCCGTTTTCCTTGATATAAGTAACCACATTTTCTGCCAAAGTCGGCCCCAATCCGGAGACGTAAGTCAACAAGTACTTGCTTGCCGTGTTCACGTTCACCCCAACCCGATTCACACACGACTCGACCACCCGATCCAAACTCTCTTTCAATTTGGATTGATCGACATCATGCTGGTATTGCCCCACCCCGATAGACTTCGGGTCAATCTTTACCAACTCGGCCAACGGGTCCATCAGCCGACGCCCTATCGACACGGCACCGCGAACCGTTACATCATACTGTGGAAACTCGTCCCGGGCTATCTTAGAGGCCGAATAAATCGATGCCCCGCTTTCACTCACGACAAACACTTGTATATCCCGGTCATAACGCAAACTCTGGATAAATCGTTCGGTTTCACGTCCTGCCGTACCGTTACCGATAGCAATCGCCTCGATCCGGTACGAGTTGACCAGATTGGTAATCTTATTAGCCGCTTGTTTCACCTCGTTTTGTGGCGGATGAGGATAAATGGTTTCATTATGCACCAGATTTCCCGTCTCATCCAGACAAACAACCTTACATCCCGTGCGGAATCCCGGATCTATACCCAACACCCGCCTATTCCCAAGAGGTGGTGCCAAAAGCAATTGACGCAGATTTTCAGCAAACACCTTAATCGCTTCTTCATCCGCTTTCTGCTTACCGCTTTGCAGGTACTCTGTCTCGATAGACGAAAGCAACAAACGTTTATACCCATCTTTCACCGCCATGATCACCTGCTCGGCACTCTCGTTACGACCTTTCACGAATATTCTTTCCAAAGACTCGATCGTTTCCTCTTCCGGGATTTCAATCGCCACTTTCAGAATACCTTCAGCCTCCCCCCGACGAATCGCTAACATCCGGTGGGAAGGAATCCTCCGCAAAGGCTCGGAATAATCGAAATAATCCGTGAACTTCTCCCCTTCTTCCTCTTTCCCCTTCACGACTTTCGCTTTTACCACGGCCACCCGGTCAAAAGAGCGACGCACGGTGTTTCTTGCCCGGTCATTCTCGCTGACCCATTCAGCAATAATATCCCTAGCACCCTGCAAAGCCTCTTCTTCATTCTCCACGTCATTCTTCACGAAACGGGCCGCTTTGTCCCACACATCCCCGTTATCCTGTTTCATCAACATGGCTGCCAAAGGTTCCAATCCCTTCGCTTTTGCCTTTGATGCCCGTGTTTGTTTCTTCGGTTTATAAGGCAGGTAAATATCTTCCAGTTCTCGTAAATCGGTACAATGCTCTATCTGTTTCCGTAATTCCGGAGTCAACTTTTCCTGCTGCTCGATACTCTCCAACACCGTCTTTTTCCGCTTTTCCAGCTCCTTGAACTGCTCGTAAATCTCCCGTACCAGTCCCACCTGCACCTCATCCATACTCCCGGTCATCTCTTTCCGATAACGGGAAATAAAAGGAATCGTGGCTCCTTCATCCAGTAACCCCAATAAATTTTTTATATATCTACTCTCAAAACCACTCTTTTGTGTCACGAAGGTGACCGGATCTATATAATATTCCATACATAATTGATTTTAGATTGCTAAGATACACACTCTTTATTTAATCGCTATCTCCATTCAGTAAATAAATTCATCGAATCTTATGAAGTAATCCTAGGTAGCAATCTAATATTTCTTATCTTTGTCTAAAGCTTAAATCAAACATACCCTATTATGAAACAATTAATCGCCTGTTGTGGATTAGATTGCGAAAACTGCGATGCCCGTATCGCCACAATCAATAACGATGACAAGTTAAGAGAAGAAACCGCTCAAAAATGGAGTGTCATGAACAACACGTCGGAGATCACACCGGAAACTATTAATTGCACGGGTTGCCGTGTCAATGGCTCTAAATTCGCCTATTGCAGCAATTATTGTGAAATCCGGAAATGTGTTCAAACAAAAGGATTCAATACCTGTGGCGATTGTAAAAAACTGGATCATTGCCCGACCATCGGTCTTATTTTCCAGCATAACCCCAGTGCAAAAGAAAATCTTCTATCGTCAATTTAAAATCACCTTCTTGCCTTGGATTTATTACAACGGCATAACTTTATTATGCCAATAAGCATATTTACATCTATCATTGAAATAAAAATAATCAACAGGATTATCCAAAATTGAAAATTATTATCTTTACCATCAAAATAATAAATGTTGGTTAGCGGGTTGGAATCACTAAATCGGAAATCATAAATCAAGAAATTAATCAGGTGATAGAAATTAAAAATATAGTCAAAAGCTACGGCGAACTAAAAGTGCTGAAAGGAATTGATCTAACGATAAAAGAAAAAGAGATCGTAACGATCGTCGGGGCTAGCGGTGCCGGGAAAAGTACGTTATTACATATTCTGGGAACACTCGATACCCCGGACGAGGGTGAACTATTGTATGATTCTGTGAACATTGCCCGGTTATCCTCCAACAAACTATCGGAATTCCGAAATAACAACATCGGGTTTGTATTCCAATTCCATCACTTATTGCCGGAATTCACGGCTTTGGAAAATGTTTGCATCCCGGCATGGATCAAAGGAACCGGAAAAAAAGAAGCGGAGCTGCGGGCCATGGAACTACTGACCCTTCTCGGTCTGGCAGACCGGGTGAGCCACAAACCCAATCAACTATCCGGCGGGGAACAACAACGAGTTTCCGTGGCAAGGGCTCTCGTCAATCATCCCCGAGTGGTGCTAGCCGATGAACCTTCCGGAAACCTGGACACCCGTACCAAAAATGAATTACACCAGTTATTCTTCACTTTACGGGAAGAACTCGGACAAACATTCGTAATCGTCACGCATGACACGGAACTAGCCCGTATGTCAGACAGACAAATAAAATTAAATGACGGAATGCTAATGAATGAATAAAATGAACCTTCCGGCACGATTTTCTCGTATCGCGAATAAAACACGAAAACCTGTTTGTGTTTTCGCACAATGTTCTTACATTTGCATCTTAATGAACAAAATATTTATTTATTAATTAAACCTTTCAATGAAATATACAGAAGAGTTAGACAAAGTGAGTTATTGTTTCGGTCTAAGTATTGCAAGTAATCTCCTTTCTTCAGGTGTGAACACCATTAATACAGAAGCTTTTGTTGACGCTATCAGAACAGTCTATGCAGGCCAGATGCCGGAAATCAAACCGGAAGAGGCTAACCAGATTTTGCAGGACTATTTTAACAAACTGCAAAATGAAAGAGGTAAAGCTGCCAAGGAAGCCGGAGAACAATTTTTAAACGATAACAAGAGCAAAGAAGGCGTGGTTACCCTGGAAAGCGGATTACAATATAAAGTAATTTCCACCGGAAACGGGGCTATTCCGAAAAGTAGCGATACTGTAAAATGTCACTATGAAGGACGCCTGATTAATGGTGCCGTGTTCGACTCTTCCATCCGCCGTGGCGAGCCGGCTGAATTCCCGGTAAACGGAGTTATTGCCGGTTGGGTTGAGGCTCTTCAATTAATGCCCGTGGGTTCAAAATGGCAACTATACATTCCTTCTGATCTAGCTTACGGCCCTCACGGTGCAGGACAGGCTATCGGACCGAACGAGACCTTGATTTTTGATATCGAATTATTAGATATAGTATAATTTAATTTACGAAAAACTATGAACGCAAAAAATCTAATTTTAGGTTTATCTGTTGCTGCAATCGGTTTATCTAGCTGCTGCAACACTTCTACAAAAACGAATGTATCGCTGAAAAACGAGGCCGATACAGCAAGTTTCTATATTGGTTACATGTACGGTTCTAACATCACTGGAAACGGTATTGAAGACATCAACATGGACGCTATCATCGCCGGAATGAACAGTGCTTTACAGAAAAAAGATGCTCCTGCCGACATGATGCAAATGAATATGTTTTTACAGAAATATACTCAAAAAGCCATGATGGCTAAAGCTGACAAAGCATTGAAAGCCGGAGAAGAATTCTTGGCAGCAAACGCTAAGAAAGATGGTATCAAAACTACCGAAAGCGGACTTCAATACAAAATTGAAAAAGAAGGAACCGGAGCTATCCCGGCAGATACCAGTGTTGTTAGAGTTCACTACAAAGGAACTTTGATTGACGGAACCGAGTTCGACTCTTCATACAAGAGAGGCGAGCCTACCGAATTTCCTGTAAACCGCGTGATCAAAGGTTGGACGGAAGCATTACAATTAATGCCTGTTGGTTCTAAATGGACGCTTTACATCCCGTCAAACTTGGCATACGGACCTCAAGGAGCCAGAGGTGCTATCGGACCGAACGAAACGTTGATTTTCGAAGTTGAATTAATCGACATCGTTGACCCGAACGCTCAAAAATAATTTATTATTTGATATTTAAACAGCTAGCAAGCCCAAGGACTCTTGGGCTTGTTTCTAATCAGAAAAACAATGAATTACGAAGTTACCGGAAAATTAATTTACAAAGAAGCTACACAAAAAATCAGTGATCGTTTCCAGAAGAGAGAATTCGTGATAGAAGTTGAAAACGAGAAGAATCCACAGTGGAACGACTTCGTAAAAGTTCAATTGATCCAAGACCGGTGTGATCTATTAGAGACTATTCAATTGAACGAGAATATTAAAGTGTATTTCAATTTGCGTGGCCGCAAATGGGAGAACAACGGACAGGTTTCTTATTTCACGAACCTCGAAGGTTGGAGAATTGAGAAAGTTCAAGCGGAAGCCCCGATGATGGGCGCTCCAGTACCGGAATACAAGGTGGAAGACATTCCTCCCATGCCGGAAGCCGACGATCTTCCTTTCTAAACGGAAAATACCAGTATTAAAAAAGGTCTGCAAATATTACAGACCTTTTTTAATACCATAAACAACTCAGTAATTGACCAAAACCTAATAAAAGCGCTATCAATAACGTCGTTATCGAAAGAAATTTCAATTGAGAATCCAAGGCTCTTCCTTCTCCCCGATAGACAGACTTCAGATGCATTGCCAGCAACGGTAGCGTTAACAAAAAGAGATAGCCCGTCCATCCGGCAGGATGCAGCACGGAGTACAACACGAGACAAATCACAGCCAATAGCGTGATCACGAAATGATATATCTTTGCACCCCGTATTCCCAAGATAACCGGGATGGTACGCTTGCCACAAACCGAGTCATTCTCGATGTCGCGGATATTATTCATGTTTAAAACACCGGAAGAGAGAAAACCGATGGCCGCAGCCGGTAACACACATATCCAAGGCAAAACACCGGACATGGCGAAATAACTTCCCATCACGCTCACTAACCCGAAAAAGATAAACACGAAAAGATCCCCCAGTCCCCGGTAACCATAAGCACTCTTCCCAACCGTGTATTTCACGGCGGCCACGATAGATGCGCCTCCGGCAATAAACAGAGAAATACTTTTCCAATTCAACAAATCCCGAAATGCCTCATAGATTAACAGACTTCCGGTGATGATCGCTATTACCCCGAAAACAATCATGGCCTGTACCATTTCCCGCATACTCAAAGCTCCACTTTGGGCGCTCCGGATAGGCCCTAAACGATGTTCATTATCCGTTCCCTTGGTTAAATCCCCCACCTCATTCGCCAGATTAGACAATATTTGTAAGGCAACCGTGGTGAGCATAGCCCACACGAAAGTCGTCGTTTTAAAATACCCATCGCTCGCAGCCAACAAAGAACCTAGTAATACACCCGATAAGGATAAAGGTAATGTTCTTAACCGAAAACTCGTGATATATGCCCGAACTTTAGACATGTATTCATTCAGATTTTAAATTAAACTCCTCCGTCAGCTTCGCTGCCACCTCCTCTATAAACAGAGGAGGAGCTGGTAACTCTTCCCTAAGTCGAAAAGTAATTCAACTCTCCCTCTGTTTATAGAGGGAGCACCCGAAGGGGGAGGGAGTTCATTTTTTATTTTCAACTTTTAATTCTCCATTTTCAACTTCAGCTCCTTCTCCCCGATAATAACCTTATGCTGTTTGAATAAACCGCCAACCGTCTTTTTGTAGTTCTTTTTGCTACAACCGAAAAGGCGATATATCTCGTCCGGATCGCTCTTATCCGATACAGCTAAGGAACCTCCATTCTCTTCCAGCTTTTTCAGTATCAAGGCTGCCAAACGGTCAATTTGTTCATGACCATCATTTTTTTGCAGGATACAATCAATTTTTCCGTCTTCCCGGATAGTCTTAATATAACCGGTCAGGTGCTGCCCAATGGTTATAGGTTGGAATATCTCGTTACGATAGATAATTGCCCCATGGCTATTATTGACAATAACATTATACCCTAAATCTGTACGACGAGCGACGATTAATTCGACTTCCTGCCCCAATTCATACTCTGCCGGAGTCTTATCCAAGAAACGACTTAACCTCGTGGAAGCAACAATACGATCCGTCGTTTTATCCACGTAAACATAAACCAAGTATTCACGCCCCACAATCATTTCTTCCCGCTGTTCCCGAAAAGGAACCAGCAAATCCTTACGTAATCCCCAGTCCAGAAAAGCCCCCACTCGACTCGTACCCACCACCTTCATCAAAGCAAAATCACCCACGACGGCTTTAGGTGTTGTCATCGTGGCAATCACCCGGTCTTCCGAGTCAAAATAAATGAAAACTTTTAATTCATCACCTTCCTTACATTCAGCCGGAGCCGTTTCTTTCGGTAGCAAAATCTCGCCCCAATATTCCCCTCCATCCAAATAAACACCAAAATCCACGATCTTAACGACCTTCAATATATTATATTCTCCTAACTTTATCATATTCTGTAATTTTGTGACAAAGATAGAGAAATTAAGTGATTTATGATTTATGATTCGGTGATTAAATCATTCCCACCACCTACAAGAATGCAGGAAGGTGGGAATCACAAAATCATCTAATCGTAAATCTCGAAATCACTTAAAGGCTTTTTCCGACAAACCCGGTCCGTTCAACTTCAATTGATCGAAATACTCCGGCACCGGACGGCCCATTAATTTATCAACATACATTTTAGCCAAGTATTGCGATAACATGAAACCATGCCCCCGCATACCGACAAACAGACCTAATTCGGGATCAACGATATAGCGAGGCTCCGTGTAATACCCGGACCACGTGGCCTGTATACTCACGCCAGCCAGTTCCGGCATCCAATCCACGAAGAATTCACTGATAATCTCCATAAACTCCTTCGTGTTCAAGATCAGATTTTTATCCGTCCGCAACGCATCCACCCGCGGGGATGCACAACCGATAATTTGCCCCGTGTGGACTAATTGTTGCCCATAGACAGCGGAGAATCCTTTATACTCCTGCCGATCGATCAGCATATCCAGACTATCCCCGTTCTTCCCTAGCATGGGTAAACGACGAGTGATAAATGCCTGATGGCGTACCGGGTACAATCCCGCATGAATCCCCAATCCCTCGCAAATCTTTCCAGCCCCGGCCCCCAAGGCATTCACGAATATCTCCGTGCGGAATTCCACGTATTTCTTATCATGAGTCAACACTAAAATACTGTATGTTGATCCCTCTTTCATCACTTCCAACACCTTACAATCTTCCACGATCCGCCCCCCGGCCGAAATACCCATGTTACGAATTAAATCGACCACTTTACCGGGTGTCGCCTGCCAGCAATCATTGGTAATCAAAGCCCCCAAGTAACGTTTGGATTTCGTGCTGAAATAAGGAGAAATCTCTTTCTGGAAATTCTTCGGGTCAACCATATAGGCATCCGACCATGCACGACTCGCGTCCAAGGCATTGAACGTGGGCTCATCATGAGCCAAATTAATATAGCGCGTCGTCTTGTAATCAATATTCGATATTTTCTGTAACTCTTTAAATATAGTATGATTATGCTCCGCGATCTCGGCCAGTTCCGGTAAAGAGAATGCCGTACGGCCTCCCCCGATATTTCTCCAGGAAGAACCTCTATCCGCATTCACTAGCACGGGATTCAAGCCGGAATCTGCCATATAGCGGAACAACGCACTTCCGGCAATACCACCTCCGGCAATCAACGCCCCGACCTCTATCTTCTTGAAATCCGATCGATTAGCCACACGATGCTCGTCACCTCGTTTAGGCGGGTACAATTCACCTAGATTCAACTGGTTAGACAAGGGCGCTCTCGGTGTAGCATCACCCACGATCTCGATCCCTTTCGCTCGTAAAGCTGTTTTCAACCGAGGAATACAACGTTTCCCCCGACAAGGCCCCATTCCCAAGCGAGTGGTATGCTTTATCTCGTCTATCGAAATAAAGGTACGATCACCCACGACTTTCAAAACATCGTCCAAAGTAACATCATCACAATGGCAAATAAACGTGGCTCCCGGTTGATCCTTCAACAACGGTTCCAAATCCAGCGGTTGCGGGTAATTCTCCTTCACCACGAAACCTCTTACCTTCACCAAATCTTCCCCGTGAACATCCAAAGCTTTCACCCGGGCAATATTCGTTTTATTCGGCTTATGCAACACCTTCTCGATAATCCCCTCTCCCAATCTTTCTCCATAATTATTTACCAGGTAAACTACTTCTTTCTCCTTTACCTCGTATTCTATCGGCAGAAACAAGTTATCTTTTCGTAAATCATAACCGAAAATGGCCAATCCCGGACATTGATAGACACACTCCATACACCCGATACATTTATCGTAATCCACGTGAGGAACGGTAGAAGTCGAACTTTTCGTTATCGCCCCGTGAGGACAGGCAAAAGAACAAGGATTACACGCAAAACCATACAAACAATCCATTTGCACGAATCCCCGTTTGTGCATACGTTCCGCCTCCGGCAAACAGGGAGTTTCCAGAATCCGAACCGGATGTTGTTGTGAATCAATATACTCTTTGGAAACCACCAAATAATCATCATAACTCACCCTAGCCCCCAAGTCCATCAATATCTCAATTGCCGTTTGCTTCCCCCGCAATACGGCACTCGTCCCTTCTCCAATTCTCACGGCATCTCCCGCGGCATAACAATGCTCTCCAAAGACGGCCTTTCCTTTCATCAACAATTGATTGTCCGGAATCAATCCCGTACATATATTTATGACATCTATGCCATTCAATATTCTTTCCGTACCCGGAATCGGTTTGAAATTCTCACATTCAGCAATAACAGCCCCCGTGATTCCCGTTTGATCAGCATTCGGGATCGCTTTCAACAGCACGTGGGACGTCATGATCGGTATTGCCAAACGGCGCACCCGGTTTGCTTGCACGGGGAAACCACCTTCTTTGGGCATCCCTTCAATAATCGCTTTCACGTGGGCCCCCGCTTGCATCAACTGGTAAGAAGTCAAGTAACCAATATTTCCGGCTCCCACGGTCAGTACATTCTTTCCCAACAGCGTAAGTTCGTTATTCATCATTTTCTGGACGACAGCTGCCGTATATACCCCGGGTAAATCATCATTCTCGAAAGCCGGCATAAACGGAACAGCCCCCGTGGCCACAACTAAATAGTCTGCATCCACGAAGAACACTGTATCCGTTTCCAAGTTCTTCACGGCCACCCGTTTCCCCTCCAAAATATCCCAAACCGTAGAGTTCAGGTAAATACCTTCCATATTCTCCCCTGCCAACGTTTTGGCAATATCAAATCCACGCATACCCCCGAAACGCTTTTCTTTCTCGAAAAAGAAGAACTGGTGGGTTTGCATATTAAACTGACCGCCAATCTTATCGTTATTATCAATCACGATATTATCTATACCATACTTTTCAAACTCCTCCCGCACGGCTAATCCGGCTGGCCCGGCCCCCACGATCACCACCGTGGTACGAAGTACTTTCCGTGTATCAATCCGGTGTTCGGCATGTTGTTCGGCCATTTCCCCCTGGGCGAACTCCCGTACCTCTTTCACACCATCCACTTTTGTCACGCAAATACGCCGGACTTTACCATCCACCAACATCTCACAAGCCCCACATTTCCCGATGCCACAGGCTAGGGAACGTCCCCGGCCATCCAGACTGTGACTATGCACGGGGTACCCGGCCTGATGCAAGGCTGCCGCGATGGTAAAACCCTTTTCTCCTTCGATTTTCTTACCGTTAAAAGTGAACACCACTTTATCTCGTTTCGGAACATCCAAAATCGGATGCGAATTAATCTTCGACATAAGTTATTGTTTTATTAGTTAGGTTATTAGATTCTTTTGCAATATAACCGATCCGAGACAAAAAAAAGCTGACAAAAGTCAGCTTTTCAAATTTATCTATTTTTTAACATTTAATTCTTTTCTCTTGTGAATGTGAATTTCCCCTCGATTCCCTGTCCATCCTTACTCACCCCAACGATCGTATCGGCATCAACCAAGATACCAAACCAACTATCCAACTCGTACTCGATCTCGTGTTCGGAATGAATAATATCAAACTCTTCGGCATCCAATTTTACCTTATGTTCTTCAAGCCTCCCCACTAAAAATTCCTGCAACATATATCCTTCCTCTCCCTCAAGCTTATCCGTAAAAATAATTCGCCCGGACAAATCATACCCCTCTTGTTTCAGGAATAACTCGCCCTCGGCTACCCCGTAGCCATAATCCTCTTTATATTTCCATTTACCTGTTAAATCCACCTTGCTAATTTTAAATCCGATTAATTTTGTGATTTAGTGATTTCCAATTAAGTGATTATAGAATCTTCCAGTTATCAAATCGACTATCACGGAATCTTCTCAAGCTTTTTCCATCGCTTTTGCCTCGTTCCAATACTCGTCCATTTCCTCCAAGGTCATATCCGAAAGGTTACGATCTGTTTCGTGAGCTTTCTTTTCCACGTACGAAAAACGACGAATAAATTTCTTGTTGGATTTCTCCAAAGCATCTTCCGGATTTATACCGTATAGTCGCGCCGCATTAATCATGGCAAACATGAAATCACCGAATTCTTCTTCCATCCGCTCCTGATCCTTCCGGGCAACCTCGACTTCCAATTCACCCAACTCCTCCCGTACTTTTTGCCACACGTCCTCTTTCTGTTTCCAGTCGAACCCGACTCCCCTCACCTTATCTTGAATCCGGTATGCTTTCACTAAAGCCGGAAGAGCATCCGGGACACCTTCCAAAACTTTATTATGACGGCCCTTCTCTTTCAACTTCAATTGCTCCCAGTTACGCAACACGTCATTCTCATCCTCGACCTTCACCTCCCCGTAAATATGCGGGTGACGATAGCGCAATTTGGCACAGATCTCGTTCAAAACATCCGTCATGTCAAATTGCTCCTGTTCCTTCCCAATCAAAGCATAAAACACGATATGCATAAGCAAATCTCCCAACTCCTTTTTCACCTCCTGCATATCATTTTTCAGAATTGCATCTCCCAGCTCATAAACCTCCTCCACCGATAACGTCCGCAAAGACTCCATCGTCTGTTTATGATCCCAGGGACACTTTTCCCTCAAGGTTTCCATTATATCCAACAGCTCGGCAAAAGCTTCTTTCTGTTTCGTAAAATCTTTCTCCATAACAAACTCTACTCTCGTGAAAAATTTTCAATTTCCAACTTTCAATTTTCAATTGTTTTCCCTACTTTGCACCTGCAAAAATAAGGCTTTTATTTTAAGTTTCATGATAGAGAGAAGAATAAGTATTGGAAACATTGATCCTATTGACTTTTACGGCATTAACAACGCAAAATTCATTACTTTAAAAGAATTTTTCCCAAAATTGAAGATCACCGCCAGGGGCGATGAAATCATTATTCAGGGAGAAGAAAGCGACATTGATGTCCTTGTTGCCAAAATTAATGCCCTTTTGGAACATTACAATAAATATAACATGCTCACGATCGCCAATCTGAAAAGAATTATTCTGGAAGACGAGATCGTGGAAGACCCCGAGGACCCGGCCTCAATTATTGTTTTCGGGAATAACGGGAAAATTATACGAGCCAGAACGACAAATCAACGTAAACTCGTTGATCTGGCCAAAACAAACGACTTGCTTTTTGCCACGGGTCCGGCCGGCTCAGGTAAAACCTACACGGCAATCGCTCTTGCGGTAAAAGCATTACGCAATAAAGAGGTCAAACGGATCATTCTCAGCCGTCCGGCAGTAGAGGCAGGTGAAAGTCTTGGATTCCTACCCGGAGACATGAAAGAGAAAGTTGATCCCTATTTGCAACCCTTGTACGATGCTCTTTCTGACATGATTCCCTCGAAAAAATTAAGCGAATATCTCGAAACGGAAATCATTCAGATTGCCCCTTTAGCATACATGAGGGGACGTACACTCAATGATGCATTCGTGATTCTCGATGAAGCACAGAACACGACAAAAAATCAATTAAAAATGTTCCTAACCCGTATGGGTGTCAACGCTAAATTCGTGATCACCGGGGATATGAGCCAGATAGACCTCCCAAAACAAAGTGATTCAGGATTAATTCATGCCTTCAAATTACTGCACCATATAAAAGGTATTGCATTCGTCGAATTCGACAACAGTGACATCGTTCGCCACAGGCTGGTGAAAGAGATTGTTAACGCTTACAACAACGAAGAAAAAACTAAATAACGGATCTT
Organism: Butyricimonas sp. RTP31003st1_G1_RTP31003_210430; assembly: GCF_040920905.1. NCBI lineage: Bacteria > Pseudomonadati > Bacteroidota > Bacteroidia > Bacteroidales > Odoribacteraceae > Butyricimonas > Butyricimonas sp. RTP31003st1_G1_RTP31003_210430. Next base: position 59,286 of record NZ_JBCOSQ010000023.1, read on the forward strand.
TAAAGCAAATAACATGGAAGCGATTGTAAAAACAAATTTCAAATTCCCGGGACAGAAAGATGAATACGTCGGTAAAGTACGTGACGTGTATAACATCAATGACGAATACCTCGTTATGTTGGTATCCGACAGAATTTCCGCTTTCGACGTGGTACTCCCGAAAGGAATACCTTACAAAGGACAAATATTGAATCAAATTGCCGCTAAATTTCTGGATGCGACGTCAGACATCGTTCCGAACTGGAAAATAGCAACACCCGATCCGATGGTGACCGTTGGTCACAAATGCGAACCGTTCAAAGTAGAAATGGTTATTCGCGGTTACTTGGCCGGAAGTGCATGGAGAGAATACAAATCAGGAAAGAGAACCCTTTGCGGTTTACCTTTGCCGGAAGGAATGGTTGAAAACCAGAAATTCCCGACACCTCTTGTAACTCCTACCACTAAAGCTATGGAAGGACACGATGAAAATATCTCTAAAGAAGAAATCATCTCGTCCGGACTAGTTAGTAAAGAAGATTACGAGGCCATCGAAAAATACACTCTTGCCCTATTCCAAAGAGGAACAGAGATTGCAGCCAAAATGGGATTAATTCTAGTAGACACGAAATACGAATTCGGTAAAAAAGATGGAAAGATCTATTTGATCGATGAAATCCACACCCCGGATTCTTCCCGTTATTTCTATGCCGACGGTTACGAAGAACGCCTAGCAAAAGGAGAAAGACAGCGTCAACTATCCAAAGAATTCGTTCGCGAATGGTTAATGGAAAATAACTTCCAAGGGAAAGCCGGACAAACCGTTCCGGAAATGACTCCGGAAGTGGTAGTTAACATCACAAATCGTTATATCGAATTATACGAACATATCACGGGAACGAAGTTCGAAAAAGCCGACAGCACGAACATTCTTGCCCGCATCGAAAACAATGTAAATGAATGTTTGGCTAGCTTATCAAAATAATAACCAATAAATACCGGTCACGAGTAATACTCGTGACCGGTATTTTTATACACAATACTTAAATATGATCTGATATATATTCAACAATTTCCGGATCTGAAGGACGTGGTGCATTTACGGTGATAATCTTACCTTCTTTGTCAATCATAATAAAACGAGGAATTCCATTGATATTATATAATTCACAAAAATTCTTATATAAAAATTGTTTCCATTCCGGTTTATCCTTCTCTAGTTTAGCTAACCAATCCTTTTGCCTACTATCCACTGAGACACTGACAAACTCAATGTTCGAATTACCTTTAAAATGCTCAACTAACTTTTCTAAATATGGAATCTCTTCACAACATGGTCCACACCAAGTTGCCCACACATCTAAGTAAATTACTTTACCTTGCAAATCGGATAATCTGGAAACATTTCCTTCCGGATCACTCCATTCACAATCTATCGCTTTCGTACCAGGTTTCAGAGTTTTAAAAATAGAATATTTCTCTGCCAACCATTTCATACCCACGGAGTCTTCTTTCAAAATAGTCTTACCTTTTGCATAAATAGATTCCAATTCCGCCTCGTCACCTTCAGAGAAATAAGAGTTCAATATTTCTTTAAAAATCCGTTCTCGAACTTCCTTATTAGTTACCTTTTGTTCCGCAACAGCCAACATATCCAAATAAGAAATTTTTCCATTCTCCCCGTCACATTCTCCCCGCCAATTCAAGTAATACATCGTATAACCATTACGTAAAAATTCCGGATTATTATAATCCAAACTTTCCATATATCGATTATAATCCGGATCACTGGATATGGATAAATTTTTAGCTCGTAATCTATCCAGATACGTGAATAATCCAACTGTTATAAGATCCTCTACCTCTCGAAGTTGAAGTTTACGATATTCTTCATTAGGTATATTTTTAATTGTCGCCCTAACAGAATCCAGAAAATTCAACGATGTTGTCTGCAAATCTTTAAAAGAAGTATATTCCTTTTCTGATTTTTCTGATAGTTTCTTTTGTACATCCGTATAGAAAAGATAAGCTGTTTCCAAATCACCGCTCATCTGATAATCCATCCAATCATTTAAATTCGCTTTCAAATGAGTTGTCGTCCCATTAACCATTATTACATTAAAAAATGCTTGTTGGTCAGGAACCATCACAAAAGACATTAAAGAAGTATCCAATTGTTTACTATAAGTAAAAGTTCCATCTGTCGCAATCCGGATTGTATCTATCTGTCCTCCCCGATTACTTTTAATTATAGCATACCCGGAAGTACAATTTTCAAATTCTCCTGTTAATACAAAGTTGTTTGATGTTTGGCCGCATGCCATCAAAACAATACAACCAATAAATATCCATATTTTTTTCATAAATCTTATTTTTAATAATTTTGAGTAAGTGATGAATTATAACGTACGGCATTCGCTGGAAAAGGAAACACCCATAATGGAGAATCCGGCTCGATCGAATAAGTACCAGCAGGCAATTGCCGTGTAATCGTTCGTTTATATTTTTCTTCAGAATTCCAACGCTTACAATCGAAGAAATTCTCGTAAGTAGAAATACATTCAATCCATTTCGCTTTCTGCAGGAGAGCCATAGCCTCTTCTTCCGTGGATGCTTCAAATTTTTCGAAAGAATCGGGATGAATTCGATATTCACGCACGGCGTTAACAAGGTCCAAACCTTCATCAACTTGATCGGTTCGTATATAACATTCGGCAGCCGTATAATACATCCGTTCTGTGGTAATGCCAAAAATATTAGTATAGGAACTCATTCCATAAAAAAACAAAGCTCCTTTAACACCCCCGTTAGATTCCCCATACGTGGGATTCCAAGCCTCAAATCCTGGCATACCCGAACCAAACATATAGGCATAATCTTTCACGTAATCCCCCGGTTCAAAAAGAGCTGCACTCTCGATAGAAAGCACCTCACAAAACGGAGAAACCATTCCGCCTATATATATTAAATTATTAGGAGCCATTTTTTCCAAATACCAGTCACGTAGTTCGACAATGACAGAACGATCTTCTATATTATTCTGGTATTCTATAGACTTCAATGCATAAGGCAACGCATCCTCATATTTTTTCATTTGCATCAATACTTTTGCACGAACGGCATACCCCCATGCTTTTCCTGCACGAGTTACATTAGGAGCTTTATCAGGTAAAGCGTTTATATATTTCTCATCACAATCAGCCAATATATTCTCGTAAACTTCCGATAAAGTCAATTTCGTTTTTTGATTCGTTACTTCAAGATCAGTCACGTAAGCAATTCCCCCCTCTTTTGTTGCCGTAGCGTCATCATATTGTTTAGCATAAATATTGACTGCAAGCCAATGCATATAAGCCCTCATGATATGAGCTTCCGCTTTTACTTGTTCCTTCATGTAGTTTTCACCTTCTACATCGTCGATCTTATCAATAATCACATTCATGTAATTGATATATTGATAAATCGCCGCATATCGGCTACTTTCTGTCGTTAGCCCAACACGATCTGTTTTCTCATTATAAGAAAGGTAAGCACACGCTAAGGTATTAGGTTGTGACAGGATTAAATTCACGTTCTCACTATGGCTATATGCTTCATTACAGATAACACATAAATCTTCAACCGGTGTTCCTAAATTATATTCTTGATTCAACAAATTAGTAAGGTCTTCCAATGTATTTAATACAGTTTGCCCCTTCGGTATTATATCAAGTTTGTCCTCGCAAGATGCCAAAAACAACAAGAGTAAAATGTGTAATATTATTTTTTTCATAACTTGTATTTTCTAAAAATTTATATTCAGGCTCACAGTATAACTTCTAGGAGTTTTATCCAAGGTACTCCCAGAATAAGGGTCATTCGCCTCCGGATCGACATTCAGCTTGTTGCGAACCCAAGTAGCCACATTATTCACTTGGAATCTGAGACGAGCGGCACCAACACCTATTTTTTTACAAACATTTTCGGGAAAATCATATCCTAAAACAATCGTTCTTACTTTCATAAAATCGGCTGGCACAACATTTTGATCCGAATAAGTAGGAGCTATTAAATTCATAGCATTAGCAGCGTACCCATTAGCCAAATAAGCATTCTTGTCACCACTTTCCCAATAATTCAAATAACTTCGAGGAACAGCACTTATCTCTAGGTTACCATATCCCAGATAACTCCCTTCATTTGTATAATCATCCACCCGAGTCCTCATATAATGCCCTCCATAATAGGAAAACATCGCTGATAAAGTAAAACCTTGATATGTAAATTCCGGAGTAAAACTTGCCGTATATTTAGGATCTAGTCCTCCGGAAAATACAATATCTTCCGGCGTAAAAGTTTCTTGCATAACACTAACACTCTCTATCGTACCATCCGCCTTTTTCCAAGTCACTTGCTGATTTCCGTTTTCATCATTAGTGTATCCTGCAAAACGATAAGAAAACAGACTGTTCACTGGACGGCCTTCATGCAAAGTTCCCAAAGAAGTATAACCATCGGGGGCTGCATGATCTACTTTCTTTACCTCATTTTTGTTATACGCAAAAGCTAATGTCGCGTGAATACCCAATTTATTTCTATCCTTGGCAGACAATATGGAACCGTTTAACATCAATTCAACACCCGTATTCAAAGCCTCTCCATTATTTATAGTCAAAGAATTCCATCCGGAAGTAGGATCCAGATCCGTCGTAGCCAACAAATCAGAACTATACTTCCGATACCAATCCAATGAACCGTTTAATCTATTAGAAAAAAGGGCAAAATCCACTCCTAAATTCCAAGATTCCGTTTTTTCCCAACGTAACTGGTCGTTAGGAGGAGTATTAAGGGTAGCCATCTTATCCCCCGTTATTGAATTAATATTAATACTTGCCGTAAGGAAAGAAGACACGGAAGAATCAATGTTCCCGGTTAACCCGTAACTCACTCGAAGTTTCAACGCGTTAATCCAATCCATCTTTTCCATGAAAGCCTCATTATTAATATTCCAACTCGCCCCGGCAGACCACAACGGACGTCCTCTATACTTTGGGTCGGCACCGAATAAGTCGGTTTTATCCAACCGGTAAGAAAAGGATGCACTGTAACGTGAATCATACGTATAATTTGCATTAAAATAAAGAGAATAAAAACGATGTAAAGTTTCCGTAGTGCCATAATTTATTAAATCGGATACCTCCAAAGGAGAATAATTTGTCCCCAAATCAGTCGAAGTCAAATTACGTATGGCATCAAAATCTAATAAATGCGTTGTGTTCGTTTGTGACTGATCATCATACCCGAACAACATAGACACAATCGTCCTGTCTTTTGCTTCTCGATATTCAAATCCGGCAATTGCCTCAATAGCGTGTTTTTCTGACAAAACCTGATTGTAATTTATTTGAGTACGGAATGTATAATATTTCCCATCCGAGTTATTCACCTTCAATAATCCTCCTTCCGGAATATAATGAACCCCATCACTCGTGAAAAGATTATACAAATGTCGCATATCATAAGAATCTTTTTCATAAAATTCTTCACTTTTATAACTAATATCTTCGTACTGGAAGTTTGCTCCTACATTCAACACGGGAAGGACCTTAAATGTCGCGTGCAAGAATGTGCGAAGATTCGTTCTGTTGGTCTTGGTAAAATTACGATCTACTTCATCCAATAAGTTGAACTCTTCAGACTTTAAACCCAAAGATGAATCGGTAAGGGAAGGTTCGGATAAATCAACACTGGCTCGCATTACAGCTCTGCTCCCATCCTCATTATACATACTCAAATAAGGCTGAAAAGCATGCATTCCTTTATAACCGAACATATCCGCATGCATCTTGCTATACTCTTTCATCAAATTCAGTCCAAAAGAAAAATCTAAATACTTGCTCACGTCCAAGTCCCCTTTATAACTCATGGTTAACGCATGGCTATCCTGTTCAGACATTCCGGTATTATCGCCTTTATAATTCAAAACAATACTTGAATTAAGATACTTACCTTTCGTGCGGAGAGCCACATTATACTGCTGCAAAAGTTGACGACGTAACATAACCTCTTGCCACTCCTTGCGATAATTATTCTTTTTCCATGTCTCAATTTGTTCTTTATACGCGGCGTCTCCTATACTTCCCGTGTAACGATCCATCATAAGTTGCGTGATCGGACTCATTAAATTTCTCCGAGAATCATACTCATTTTTTAGCGTTTCATACCCCTCCGGATCTTCTGTCACGTATTTAAAATTATACTCTTCCAATTTTATTAATTGAGAAGGAGTACACCATTTATAATTATCGTAATTCTGTTTTTCACTTAAACTCAAATCAACGCTAACATCTATATCCAACTTTTCAGAGAGAGCCCTTTTGGTCGTAATAACAATCACCCCATTTGAGGCTCGAGCCCCGTAAATAGATGCAGCAGAAGCATCTTTCAAAACAGTAATATTTTCAATATCGTATGGATTAACCGTTTCTATGGAACCTTCGATAGGTAGCCCGTCAACCACCACTAATGGATTTGTTTTCGCTTGAAAAGATCCGACTCCGCGAATAGAAAGCGTGGATTCTCCTTCCCCGTTAAGCCCGTTTTTATATCCGACCAATCCGGGTATACGTCCTTCCAAATTACTTACAATATCCGTCGAATAACGATTACCCAATTCCTTGGAAGAGACTTTTTGGTAAGCACCAGTAGCGTGTTCACGTTTTATATTCTGATAACCGGTCACAATAACCTCTTCCATCAAAGCGATATCCGAAATCATTCGTATTTCAAGAGGAATTTTCGTTTCACGAGAAATCCTGACTTCTTTATCCAGCATTCCCACGAAAGAAAACACTAGAATGGGCGCCTTACTATCAACAACAATAGAAAATTCCCCGTTAATATCCGTTGCCATCCCCGTATGGGTATTTTTTATGCGAATATTTACCCCCGGCATGGGCACCCCATCCTCGCCAACGACTTTTCCGGATATGACACGTTTAAAATTCTCTTTACCCGCTTCCCGAATAATCACATTTTGTTTCACGATCTCGTAATCTAACCCCTCTTCCAGTAATAGTCGATCTAAAATATAGGTCATCGGAACATTCGTAAAACTCAATGTGACAAGTTTTTTTCCTTCCAAAATCCGTTTCTGATACACGAAATTATAATCTGTTTTCTGTTTCAAGTCAATAATGACCTGTTCGATCGTTATACCTTTGTAATTCACAGTTAAATTCTGTGAATACCCGGTTAACGGATAAACAAGTAACACCCATAGTAGCCCGAATATCAAGCTTCTTTTAACTTTTTCCATCATGTTGTATTTTTATTTTAGTTATCAGTATTTTTTATAAAGCAGATATAATAACCACTCGATCTTTTACCCGGAACTTCACCCCACCACTCTTTTCCAGTATTTCCAATATTTCATTAAAATCACCATAACGCGGTACACTCCCCATGAAAACCGTTTCACGTAAAGAAGTATCTTTAAATTCATAAGAAAAATTATACCACCTACTCAAATCACGCATAATTTGCTCCAAGTTTTGTTCCTCAAATACAAACATACCTCTCCGCCAACTAGTAACAACTTGCGTATCAACCGGACGTACAGAAGTTGATCGTTGTCGCTTATCAAAGACAGCTTGTTTTCCCGGGGTTAAAATTAATTCAGCCTCATTTCCATTCATCGATTGTAACGAAACCCGCCCCGATACTAAAGTTGTATATATATCAGCATCTTCCTCGTAAGAACGGACATTAAACTCTGTTCCATACACTCGTACCACCTGCCCGTTAGACTCGACATAGAACGGCTTTTGTTCATCCTTCACAACTTCAAAATATGCCTCCCCTTTTAAAATCACTCGTCGCTCGTTAGCACTGAATGTATCAGGATAAATTAATTGGGACTCTGCATTCAACCAAACTTGTGTACCGTCTTCTAATGTAATTTTAAACTCCCCGCCACGTGGAGTAGTGAGATTATTTAATATTTTTTCCTTTTTGGAAACTGTTCTTATTTGCTGAATGGCAACTTGATTCTTTTCCTGATCTGCCCCCAATTCAAGTTCCACCCCATTATTTAACATCAGAACGGCTTTTGTCTCTCCCGGACGAATTTGTGCGGCATACATTTCTGTTTCCTGCTTTTCAGATAACACTACATCCGGGCGTGTATTCAAATAAAGAAGGGTACTTGTTATGAATAGCAACACGGCAGCAGCACTACTTACCTGCCATAACAAACGACGGTAGCCACGCACGGATTTATATCGAACTCGTTTTTCCATATCAGCTAAAGGACGATCAACCTTCACCGCTCTCAAACGCTTGTATTCTCGTTCCAAAAAAGCTGTATCAAGCAGTTTCTGATAAGTCACTTCATTAGCAGGATTTGCATCACGCCAAGAATCCAACTCTTCCACTTCCTCGGCAGTAATAACCCCCAAGATTCGTCGATATATTAAACGACCAATTCGTTCCGTCAGAGACAAATCCGTTCTATCAAGCATACAATCTCTATTTTATTTGTTCTTCAATAAACTCAATAATTCCTTCGTCAGAGGGACGCATTGCATCAGCCTCAAATATTTTACCATTCTTATCAATCATGATAAAACGAGGAATACCACTAATTCCCCATGCCTCCTGAAATGTCGCTGCATCTTTAGAAGACAATATAAATTGAGACCATTCCGGTTTATCCTTTTCAAGTTTATCCAGCCATGCCTTTTTATTAGCATCAACAGAAATACTTATAAACCGTACACGATCATCCCCCTTAAAATGAGCAACCAACTTCTCCAAATATGGTATTTCCGCACAGCAAGGTCCGCACCAGGTCGCCCACACATCAATGTAAAGAAATTTCCCAAAATAATCAGATAACTTACAAAGTTTCCCTTCCGGGCTAAACATCGTGACATCAAATGCATCCTTCCCTTTTGCTGTTTTCGTCAATGCCTCAATTTTTCCTTCATATCTCGTAATCATATCCGGAAAATCCCGTGCAAACTTTTTATACTTTTCCCAGAAAGCCATATAATCACCTCCCTTACCAAATGTGAAATAAGTATAGGCACAGGTATTGGCAAACACTTTTTTCACAGTAACGTTTGTTACATAACGATCTACCACATCCATGTATTCAAGACAATATGGAGTCATATCTCCACCGTAGTTTTCTAATTCGGGATTCACCTTTGCTCCGATAAAATCAAAAGACAAACCACATCGCATACTAATTTCATCATTTACATCTATCGCATCAATAATTTTTGCGAACTCTGGAAAATCCGTATTCTTTTTGTTCTGCTTACGAGCCTCTTCCTGAATTAAACGAACAGTCAAACTTTTATCAGTAGCATCAATCATTTTCGTGTAATATTCCCGAAGTTGTTTATCAGAGATCACAGAAAGCATTTTTTTCATCTTCACCGTTTCATCAGCTAATATCTCCCGGTACTCTTTATAAGTTTTTGCTTGAGAAACATCCATCGGTAAGTAACGCATCATATCGTACGCTTGTGCAAAACATGAATAGAATTCGGAAATAACTTTATGATCCCCCTCGAAAGTAAAAGATATACTCCCATCCTCTGCCTTGTTAATCATTACTTCCAAAATCTTCCCATTCTCCAAATGAGCCCCACAAATTGTATTCTCTCCAATATACAAAATAACATCATTAAATGGTGTCATTAATCTTGTATCAAAAGAGAATGAACCGTCATCAGCCACGTTAATCTCGATATATTCCGTAGACATAACATCCCCGTCTCGTGAAATAGCAAGTTGAATATCCTCAACATTACCCTGAACTGTCCCTTTTAATAATTGCGCTTGAGAAAAAAACGGCAACAAAAATAAAATTACAGCTGCTAGAATCTTCGTTAATTTTGAATTTTTCATCTTTTCATTTTTAATGGTATATTCAAGAGACGTAATCCAAAACCAAAAGGACAGCAAAAAAGTCGCTTTTTTTTAGAAATTAAATTAAGACATGAAATCCATGAGTACACTTTAGATTGCAAAAATATGAATTTTAATACATTAAGTTCCACGATTTATGTATTTTTGCTAATAAAAAGAATAATGTATGACGACACCTGAACATGTTCTAGCAGAATTTAAATCCGGTAAACTGGAAACTTTTTATAAAAATACATATGGGCAGTTATTACTTTATGCCTCCAGATACCTTGGGAATGATTATAGTTTTCTAGCCGAAGATTGTGTTCAAGATGCGATATACAAGGCCTACCAGCAACGTGAAACTTTTTCATCCGTATCTACTTTCAAATCCTTTCTATATTCCTGCATTCGTAATGCAGCAATTGATATTTTACGCAAAAATCATGCTCAAGAGAATTACCTTTCTCAACAGGAAGAAGACATCGAATTTTTAAATAGCATTATTGAACAAGAAACTTTAAACCTACTATATACCTCAATCGCAAATTTACCCGAAAAATATCAAAAAATATTTGAACTCAATTTTCAACAAGGTTTAAAAAATGCTGAAATTGCAACATTATTAGGCGTTACCGAAAGCGCTATAAAGAAACAAAAAGCACAAATGATAGAGTTGTTACGTAAAGATTTGAGAAAGAAAACAGGGGACGACTTATTAGCTATCATGATTATTTTAAGTTATTTGTATAATCATATAAATTAGTTGTAGCCTTCTTTTTCATCTAAATACGTTAACAGACCTTCAACAGCATCTTCCAGTAAGTCCAACACTAATTCGAACCCGGAATCCCCGCCATAATAAGGATCGGGAACGCTATCCCGGTAGGAAAAACGCTGGCAGAAATCAGTCATCTTGAATATTTTATTCTTTTCTTCCTCGGATGTAGCCATTCTTTGCAGATCACGGATATTCTGGTCATCCATACCGATAATCATGTCAAAATCAGAAAAATCTGCATCCGGATAAAATTTTCGGGATAAACTGGTCAGATCATATCCTCTTCTTATCGCATGACTTTGCATCCGACGATCCGCCGGATCACCGGAATGATAACCACTAATCCCGGCAGAATCAATATAATATTGTTCCTCCAATCCCCGATCTTTCACGTAATATTTCATAATTGCCTCGGCACTCGGGGAGCGGCATATATTACCCAAACATATAAACAGAATTCTTTTCTTCATAACTAAACATTAAAAAACGGTTATCATGACCTTGTTTGCCATAATAACCGCTCTCAAAAATTATGTTCTATTAATTAAATAAAGAGTCTACAAACTCTTCACGATTGAATACTTGTAAATCATCAATTTTTTCACCGATACCAATGTATTTCACGGGAATTTTGAATTGATCAGAGATACCAATTACAACGCCACCTTTTGCCGTTCCGTCCAGTTTTGTAATCGCCAAAGCATTTACTTCCGTGGCCAAGGTGAATTGTTTTGCTTGTTCGTAAGCATTTTGCCCGGTAGAACCGTCAAGTACTAACAAAATTTCATGTGGGGCATCCGGAATCACTTTTTGCATGACCTTCTTGATTTTCGTCAATTCGTTCATCAAGTTTATCTTATTGTGTAAACGTCCCGCCGTGTCAATAAGCACCACATCTGCATTCTCCGCTTTCGCTTTACTCAGTGTGTCAAAAGCCACAGAAGCCGGATCAGCACCCATTCCCTGTTTTACGATCGGTACCCCTACTCGTTCCGCCCAGATTACCAACTGATCTACTGCGGCAGCTCTAAAGGTATCTGCAGCTCCTAAAATAACAGATTTTCCAGCATCTTTAAATTTGTGAGCCAATTTACCAATTGTCGTTGTCTTACCCACTCCATTCACACCGACTACCATGATCACATAAGGGCCATGTCCTTCCGGTAAACTCAAAGCATCGTAATCCGTTGAATTATTCTCTTTCAACAAGTCTACAATCTCTTCTTTCAATACCCGGTTTAATTCATCCGTACCCACATATTTATCCCGTTGTACTCTTTCTTCGATTCGTTCAATGATACGAAGAGTTGTATCAACTCCCACATCCGAAGAAATCAACACTTCTTCCAAGTTATCCAAAACCTCGTCATCAACCTTGGATTTACCCACAATTGCCCGAGAGAGTTTCTTGAATACACTTTCTTTCGTCTTTTCTAAACCTTTATCAAGGCTTTCCTTTTTCTTTTTATTAAATAGACCGAATAATGCCATTTCCACATAAATTGATTCAGAACGCTAAGGTAGGTAAAACAATTGAAAATTGAAAATGAAGAATTGAAAATGAAAGAAAATAAAAAAAGGGCGAGTCACTTGAACTCGCCCTCTCTTCTAAATTCGGCATCGACCTACTCTCCCACCTGTCGGCAGTACCATCGGCGCTAACGGGCTTAACTTCTCTGTTCGGGATGGGAAGAGGTGGATCACCGTCGCTATAGACACCTTTTAATTAGTTTAGAATGTAGAGTTTAAAATTTAAAATTTTAACTTGAATTAAACTCTTCCATCCTCGTCACTTCATCGAGCCCTCTGGCTTCTCGTGACAATATCTTTAAAGTTCATTTATTCATGCTTCATCTATCATGGCCCTTGAATCTCGAAAACATTTTCATCATTTTCAATTTTCAACTTTCCATTTTCAATTGGCAATTATCAATTGCATTGACAATTGCCCGGAACGTTAATCGAATCATCTCACCCACCGAACGTCAACTTTCGGGTGATTAGTACCACTCGGCTTTGCCGTCACCGGCTTTACACCTG